>JBEBBF010000445.1:0-20743 GCA_041158545.1 Pseudomonadota bacterium
GCCCGCCCGCCCCCAATAAATTCACGGAATCCCCCACCCCATGGACCTGCTGCTCCTCAAAGCCCTGATCCTCGGCATCGTCGAAGGTCTGACCGAATTTCTGCCGATTTCCTCGACCGGCCACCTGATCCTCGCCGGCGCCCTGCTCGATTTCAACGACGAACGGGGCAAATTGTTCGAAATCGTCATCCAGTCCGGCGCGATCCTCGCGGTGGTCTGGGAATTCCGCGCCCGCCTGGGCCGGGTGTTCTCCAACCTGGGCGACCCGACCGCCCGCCGCTTCGTGCTGAATGTCGCCATCGCCTTCCTGCCGCTGGCGATCCTCGGCCTGCTGTTCGGCAAGGCCATCAAGACCCACCTGTTCACCCCGGTGGTGGTCGCCTCGACCTTCATCATCGGCGGCTTCATCATCCTGTGGGCGGAAAAGCGCGAACACCGGATCCACATCCATGACGTGGATGACATGGGCCCGCTCGACGCGCTGAAGCTGGGCCTCGCCCAGGCGCTCGCACTGATTCCCGGCACCAGCCGCTCCGGCGCCACGATCATCGGCGGCCTGTTGTTTGGCCTGTCCCGCCGCGCCGCCACCGAGTTTTCCTTCTTCCTCGCGATCCCGACGCTGGGCCTGGCGACGCTGTACCAGCTGTACAAGGAACGCGCCCTGCTCAACGCCGACGACCTCGGGATGTGGGCCGTCGGCTTTGTCTCCGCCTTCATCTCGGCCTTCCTCTGCGTCCGCTGGCTGCTGCGCTTTGTGTCCAGCCACGACTTCACGCCCTTCGCCTGGTACCGCATCGTCTTCGGCCTGATGGTGCTGGGCACCGCCTACAGCGGCCTCGTCACCTGGGCTGCCTGATGGCCGAACCCCGGCTGCTCTGCCTGCACGGCTTTCGCTCGTCGCCGGCCTCGTGGAAGATTCGCGTGCTGCGGGAACACCTCGCCGGCCGCGGTCTGGCCGACCGGGTGCTGGCGCCGCAGCTGTCCCATGAGCCGGCGGTGGTCATCGCCGAACTCAGCCGGATGATCGAAACCAGCCCCGGCCCGCTGACGCTGCTCGGCGCCTCCCTCGGCGGCTATTACGCCACCTGGCTGGCCGAGCGCTACGACCTCAAGGCGGTGCTGGTCAATCCGGCGGTGGTCGCCCACCTGTCCCTGGCCCGCTACCTCGGCCGGCAGCAGTGGCTGCACAACGACCAAAGCTTCGATTTCACGCCCACGCACATCGAACAGCTGCAAGCCCTGCAAGTTGCGACGCTGACCCCGTCCCGCTACCTGTTGCTCGCCGAAACCGGCGACGAAGTCCTGGATTACCGCCAGGCCGTCGCCCGCTACGCCGGTTGCCGGCAAATGGTGTTTGAAGGTGGCGAACACGGCTTCAGCCGTTTTCCCCAATGTCTGCCGCAAGTCCTTGACTTTGCCGGCTTCCCGCCCCCGGATGCCGGGCTATAATTTCCCGATGCACGTATTATTTGAAGAGGACGGCGGTTTCAAGACCGGCACGATCCTGACCGACAACGACACCTCCCTGCAGGTGGAAGCCGTTTCCGGCAAACGCAGCAAGATCAAGGCCGCCCAGGCCCTGTTGCGGTTTGCCAGCCCCAGCCCGACAACCCTGCTCGAACAGGCCGAAGCCCAGGCCAAGGACATCGAGCCCGAATTCCTATGGGAGTGCGTCAGCGATGGCGAATTTACTTTTCTGGATTTTGCCGCCGACTACCACGGACACGCCCCGGCGCCGGTCGAAGCGGCTGCGGTCCTGCTTGCCCTACACGCAGCGCCCCTCTATTTCCACCGTAAAGGCAAAGGCCGCTTCAAAAAGGCCCCTGCTGACATTCTCCACGCTGCTCTGGCCGGCCTTGAAAAAAAGCGTCAACAAGCGCTCGCCATCGAAAACTGGGTCCAGGAACTCCTAGCCGGCCGGCTGCCACCGGAAATCGCGGTGATGGCCGACAACCTGCTCTACGCCCCGGACCGCAACCGCCCGGAAACCAAGGCCTTCGAAGCCGCCTGCCAGCAGGGTGGCCTCAGCCCCGCCCGGCTGCTGCTGCAATGCGGCGCGCTGAAATCCGCCTACGACTACCACTACCGCCGCTTCCTGCGGGAACAGTTTCCCAAGGGCACCGGCTTCCCCGACAGCGAAGCCCCGGCGGCGGCCGGCGAGCTGCCGCGGGCCGAAGTCCGCGCCTTCTCGATTGACGACGCGGCCACCACCGAAATCGACGATGCGCTGTCGGTGACCTTCCTGCCCGGCATCGGCAGCCGGATCGGCATCCACATCGCCGCCCCCGGCCTCGGCATCCGCCGCGGTTCGCCGCTGGACGGCATCGCCCGCGCCCGGCTGTCCACGGTCTACATGCCCGGCAACAAGCTGACGATGCTGCCGGACGACGCGGTCAGCCGCTTCACCCTCGACGGCGGCCGCGACTGCCCGGCGGTCTCGCTGTACCTGACGATCAGCCCGGAGCTGGAAATCCTCGGCCACGAATCCCGGCTGGAGTGGGTCCATGTCGCCGCAAACCTGCGCCACCACGCCATCGAGCCGCTGTTCAACGCCGAAACCATCGCCTCCGGCCTCGGCAACTTCCCCTTCCGCGACGAACTGCTGCACCTGTGGCACTTCGCCAACGCCTGCGAAGGCCGGCGCGGCAAGCCTTCGGCGACCCAGGGCAACAACGACTACAACTTCGCGATCCACGGCGACCTGGCCGACCCGGAAAGCTGCCGGGTCGAAATCAGCGAACGCCGCCGCGGCAGCCCGCTGGACAAGCTGGTCGCCGAACTGATGATCGTCGCCAATTCCACCTGGGGCGGCCTGCTCGCCGAAAAGCGGGTTGCCTGCCTTTACCGGGCGCAGACCGCCGGCAAGGTGCGGATGACCACCTCGCCACTGCCCCACGAAGGCCTGGGCGTACCCCAGTACGCCTGGATGACCTCGCCGCTGCGGCGTTACTGCGACCTGGTCAACCAGTGGCAGCTGATCGCCTGCCTGCAGGGCGACACCCCGCCCTTCGCCCAACGCTCGGCGGAGCTGTTCGCAGCGATGCGCGACTTTGAAGTCACCTACGCCGCCTACGCCGAATTCCAGCGCGGCATGGAACGCTACTGGAGCCTGCGCTGGCTGCAGCAAACCGGCCTGGGCGAAATCGACGCGACGGTCCGCCGGGAACAGAACGTCAAGCTCGACCACCTGCCGCTGCTGTGCCGGGTGCCCTCGCTGCCGACGCTGGAGCGGGGACAACGGGTCCGGCTGGCGATCGGCGCCATCGACCTGCTCAGCCTGGACGTGGAACTGCGTTACCAGCAGACGCTGGCCGACAGCAGCGACGCCGACCTGGGCGACGAGGAAGAAGAGCTCGCCGCCACGGCAGCCCCCGCAGAAACCGGCGACCAGGCCAGCGCCGACGCCGAAACCACCGCAGCCGCAGCACCGCCCGCGGAGGGCGCTGGAGCGGCATGAAAAGCTTCACGCTCAAATCCCTTTTCGGTAGCAATCTGAGCCTTGGCTTTGCCTTGGTCATTTCCCTTGCCCTGCACGGCATCACCTTCACGCTCCATTTCCAGTTTCCCGACGCCTTGCCCAAAGCTCGGGAAAAAGCCCTGGACATCATCCTGGTCAACAGCAAGTCCGCCAATCGGCCGACCCAGGCGCAGGCGCTGGCCCAGGCCAACCTGGACGGCGGCGGCAACGTCGATCAGGACCGCCGCGCCAGCACGCCGCTGCCGCCGACCCGGCAACAGAACGACGGCACCGACCTGGAGCGCACCCAGCGCCGGATTCGCGAACTGGAAAGCGAACAGCAAAAGCTGACCGTCGCCACCAAGAGCAAGCTCACGACCCCGGCCACCGTGCAGAAGAGCACCCAGCCGGACCCGACGCCGGTGCTCAGTGGTCGCGACCTGGCCGAGCAAGCCAAGGCGATGGCCCGGCTGGAGGCCGAAATCGGCAAATCCATCGAGGAATACAACAGCCGGCCGCGCAAACGCTTCCTGGGCACCCGCACCGACGAATACCGCTTCGCGCAATACGTCGAAGACTGGCGGCTGAAGGTCGAGCGGATTGGCACGCTGAACTACCCGGAAGCCGCCCGCGGCAAGCTCTACGGCACCCTGGTGCTGACCGTGACCATCTCCCTGGACGGCAGCGTGCTGAGCATCGAAATCGACCGCTCCTCCGGCCACAAGATTCTCGACGACGCGGCCCGCCGCATCGTCAATCTGGCCTCGCCCTTCGCGCCCTTCCCGCCCAACATCCGCCGCGACACCGACCTGCTGGTAATCACCCGCACCTGGAGCTTCACCCGCGGCGACGCGCTGGAAACCCGGCCGCAGTAAGCCGCCCCGGCCTCCGCCTGTTCCATCCTCCGTTCCATCCTCCGTTCCCTGCTCCCTTCCCCACCGTCCGCCCGACGCGAGCCCGCCATGTCCGCCCAGCCCGATCTGTACGCCGTGTTCGGCAACCCCATCGCCCACTCCAAATCCCCGGCCATCCACACCCGCTTTGCCGCCGCCTGCGGCCAGACGCTGCGTTACGAAGCCCGGCTGGCGCCGCTGGACGGCTTTGCCGCCGCGGTCGCCGCCTTCCGCGCCGAGGGCGGCCGTGGCGCCAATGTCACCGTGCCGTTCAAGGAGGACGCCTTCCGGCTGGCGGAAAACCTGACAGCACGGGCGCAACGGGCCGGCGCGGTGAACACCCTGGCCTGGACCCCCGACGGCCTGCTCGGCGACAACACCGACGGCGCCGGCCTGGTCCGGGACATCGCGCACAACCAGAGCTTCAGCCTCGCCGGTCGCCGCATCCTGCTGCTGGGTGCCGGCGGTGCCGCCCGCGGCGCCCTGGCGCCCCTGCTCGCCGCCGGCCCGGCGGCGCTATGCCTCGCCAACCGCAGCGCCGACAAAGCGCAGCAACTGGCGGCCCACTTCGCCGATCTGGGGCCGATCCGCGCCGCCGCCTACGCCGAACTGGCCGGGCAGGCCTTTGATCTGGTGATCAACGCCACGTCCGCCAGCCTGGGTGGCCAGACCCTGCCGCTTCCCGCCGGCCTGTTCGCCGCCGACAGCCTGGCCTACGACATGATGTACGGCCGCGGCGAGACGCCCTTCCTCGTGCAATCCCGCGAGCTCGGCGCCGGCCGTGGCAGCGATGGTCTGGGCATGCTGGTCGAACAGGCGGCGGAAGCCTTCCTGCTCTGGCGCGGCGTCCGCCCGGAAACGGCCCCGGTGCTGGCCGAACTGCGCGCCCAGCTCGGCGCATGACATCCCTGGGCCGCGGCCTGCGCCGGCTGTTGCTGGCGCTGATCGTCCTCCTAGTGGCCTATCAGCTGTGGCTGTTCGCCTGGGTGCTGTGGTGGAGCCGCTTCAACCCGGACGAAACCGCGTTCATGCAGATTCGCCTGACGGAACTGCGCGAGAAAGACCCGAAAGCCCGGTTGCAGAAACAGTGGCAGCCCTATGCGGCGATTTCCCCGCACCTCAAGCGGGCGTTGATCGCCGCCGAAGACGCGAAATTCGTCGATCACGAGGGTTTTGACTGGGACGGCATCCAGAAAGCCCTGGAAAAAAACCAGAAAAAGGGCCGCTTCGTCGCCGGCGGCTCGACGATCTCGCAGCAGCTGGCGAAAAACCTGTTCCTGTCGCCGCAACGCTCGCTGTGGCGCAAGGGCGAGGAGGCGCTGATCACGCTGATGATCGAGGCGGTGTGGGACAAACAGCGGATTTTCGAGGTGTACCTCAACGTCATCGAGTGGGGTCACGGCGTTTTCGGCGCCGAAGCCGCCGCCCGCCACTATTACGGCCTGGGCGCCGGCCAGCTTTCCGCCGAACAGGCGGCGCGGCTGGCGGGCATGGTCCCCAATCCCCGTTATTACGACCGCCACCGTGGCGCCCCCGGCCTCGCCGCCAAAACCGGAATCATCCTCAGCCGGATGCCGGCGGCGGAAATTCCCTGACCGGAGCATCCGCTCGCGCCGCCGCCCCGGTATTTCCTGAGCAACGCAGTGGGCCCGCACCAGCCCGGTGCTAGAATGGCGCTCCTTTTCCGCACTGCACCATGAGCGAAGAACAACTGCTTCCCGACGCCGACGACCTGCAGCACCGTCTAGACGAGGTGCAGACGCTGCTCGCCCGGCACAAGCTGGTCGAGCAGCTGGTGCATCGCCAGGACATGCCGCGCCATGATCTGGTCGAAGGCCTGGTGCATCGCCAGCATCTGCAGGAGCTGCAGCACAAGCTGGACAAGATGCACCCGGCGGACATTGCCTGCGTGCTGGAAGCCCTGCCGCTGGACGAACGTCTGCTGGTCTGGGATCTGGTCAAGGCGGAGCGGGACGGGGAAATCCTGCTGGAAGTGTCCGACGCGGTCCGGGAAACCCTGATCGAGTCGATGGCGCCGGACGAACTGGTCGCCGCCGCCGAAACCCTGGACACCGACGAGCTGGCCGACCTGGCGCCGGACCTGCCGCAGGAAGTCATCGCCGACGTCTTCCGCTCCCTGAGCCAGGACGAGCGGGACCAGCTGCGGGCGGCGATGTCCTATCCGGAAGAAACCGTCGGCGCGCTGATGGACTTCGACATGGTCAGCGTCCGCGAAGACATCAGCCTGGAAGTGGTGCTGCGCTACCTGCGCCGCTTCGAGCAACTGCCCGAGCACACCGACAAGCTGTTCGTGGTGGACAGGGATGACCACCTGGTCGGCATCCTGACGCTGGAAGCCCTGCTGATCAACGACCCGGAGCTGGATGTGGCGCGGGTGATGGCCACCGAAGTGGTCAGTTTCCAGCCCGGCGACGACGCCGCCGACGCCGCCCAGGCCTTCGAGCGTTACGACCTTGTCTCGGCGCCGGTCATCGACGACGAGGGCAAGGTGCTAGGGCGGCTGACCCTGGTGGCCGTGGTCGATTTCATCCGCGAGGAAACCGAAGCCGAGCAACTGGCCCACGCCGGTCTGCGCGAAGAGGAAGACATTTTCGCGTCGGTCTGGGACTCGGTGAAAAACCGCTGGGCCTGGCTGGCGATCAACCTGATCACCGCCTTCGTCGCTTCCCGCGTCATCGGGATGTTCGAGGCCTCAATTGAAAAACTGGTGGCGCTGGCGGCGCTGATGCCCATCGTCGCCGGGATCGGCGGCAATTCCGGCAACCAGACGATCACGATGATCGTCCGCGCCATCGCCATGGGCCAGGTCCGCCCGGATGCCCTGCGCCGCCTGTTGCGCAAGGAAGTCGGCGTCGCGCTGATCAACGGCGTGCTCTGGGGTGGCCTGCTCGGGCTGATTGCCTGCTGGCTTTACGGCAGCCTGGCGCTGGGCTTGGTGATGACCGGGGCGATGACGCTGAACCTGCTGCTGGCCGCCACCGCCGGGGTCGGCATTCCGATGCTGCGGGTGCGGCTGGGCGGCGACCCGGCGGTCGGCAGCTCCGTGCTGATCACCGCGCTGACCGATTCCGGCGGCTTCTTCATCTTCCTCGGCCTGGCCACGCTGTTCCTGATGTAAGCCCCGCCCGCAAAGGGCGAGGTGTGCGGACCAAACCGCCGGCTTGCCGGCGCGGGTGTTCAGGGGAAGTCCGGGCAAGCGGGTCGGCACCGAAGCCGACAGCGCCCGCAAAGCGGCGTATTCAGGCAACCCGGCGTGACCGGGAAAGCCCTCAGGCGGCAGACTCAGGGAACGCAATAGCCGGCGGGAAAACTGACCTGGCCCCCTGCAGCCCCAGCACCCTGCTACCTCTTGCGGCCCGCTTCAGCTCACTTCCACCGCGTCGCCACGCCCCTGCTCCAGCCAGCGCTGGATCGCCGCGGCGAGTTGCGAGGCGTCGATGGGTTTGGGGACGTAGTCGTTCATGCCGCAATCCATCGCCCGCTCCAGATCGCCTTCCATGGCGTTGGCGGTCAGCGCGATGATCGGAATCTGCGGGTCGAGCACGCCGCCCGCGCCGGCACGAATCGCCTGCGTGGCCTCGTAGCCGTCCATTTCCGGCATCTGGCAATCCATCAGCACCAGGTCGAAGCGAGCCTTGGCCAGCAGCTTCAGCGCCTCCAGACCATTCAGCGCCGCCTCGACGGTGTGGCCGAACTTCTGCAGCAGCTTGACCGCGAGCTTCTGGTTGATCAGGTTGTCCTCGACCAGCAGGATGTGCGCCCGCCGCTCGGCCTCGGCCAGGGTGTGGCGGGTCACCAGCGGCCGCTGCGTCGTGACGGCGTCCTGGTTCAGCAGGATCTGCAGGCAGTGGGTCAGCTGGTGCGCCTTGACCGGCTTGGTCAGGTAGGCGAAGAAGCCGGCGTCCTTGATCCGCTGGGCGTCGCCCCGATGGGCGACGGAGGTCAGCATCACCAGCGGGATGCTGGCCAGGTCCGGGTCGGACTTCAGCTGCCGGCCCAGCTCCTCGCCATCGGTGTCGGGCATGTGCATGTCCACAATCGCCGCGTCGATCCGGCGGCCGTGGGCGAATTCGGCGCGGATCACCGTCAGCGCCTCCGCGCCGCCGGCCGCGTGCAGCACCACGCATTGCAGGTCTTTCAGGATCAGTTCGAGCAGCAGCCGGTTGGTGGTGTTGTCATCGACCACCAGGATGCGGCGGCCGGACAGGTCCTGGGGCGGCGGCAGGAGGTCATTGCTGGCCATCTGGTTCTGGCAGGACAGGCTGACCTCGAACCAGAACACCGAGCCGGACCCGGCGCCCGGCGCGGCGCCGATGTCGCCATCCATCAGATCGACCAGCCGGCGGGAAATCGCCAGCCCCAGCCCGGTGCCGCCGTACTGGCGGGTGGTCGAGGCATCGCCCTGGGCGAAGGGGCGGAACAGGGTTTCGATCTTGTCTTCGGCGATGCCGATGCCGGTATCGCGGACTTCGAAGCGCAGCCGGACCTGCTCCTCGCTTTCGGCGCAGAGCTGGACATGGATCGCCACTTCGCCGTTGTGGGTGAACTTGATCGCGTTGCCGACCAGATTCAGCAGCACCTGCCGCAGCCGGCCAGGGTCGCCCTGCAGCAGCGACGGCACTTCCGGCTCGATCAGGCAGACGAATTCCAGCCCCTTCTGCTCGGCGATCACCGCCATCGCGTCGGTGACGTTTTCCAGCAGGCTGCGCAGGTCGAAATCGATGATTTCCAGGCTGAGCTTGCCGGCTTCGACCTTGGAGAAGTCGAGGATGTCGTTGATCACCGTCAGCAGGGCTTCGGCGCTGGAGCGGACGATTTCGGTGAATTCCCGCTGCTCGTCGCTCAACTCGGTGCCGAGCAGCAGCGTGCTCATGCCGATGATGCCGTTCATCGGCGTGCGAATCTCGTGGCTCATCGTCGCCAGGAATTCGCTCTTGGCGCGGGAGGCGGCTTCGGCGACGTCCCGCGCCTGCACCAGCAAGGCCTGGGATTTCTTCAGTTCGGTGATGTCCCGCGCCGAGCAGAACAGCAGGCGCTTGCCATCGAAATCGAAGCCGTTGCAGCTCAATTCCACGTCGATCAGCCGGCCGTCGCGGCAGCGGTGCCGGGTTTCCAGCAGGCTGTTGCCGAACATCAGCTCCGCCAGCTTGCTGGCCAGTTCCTCCGGCTGCCACTCGGCGTTCCACTGCAGCAGGTTCATGCTCATGATTTCGTCGCGGCTGTAGCCCAGCATCGCGCAGAAGGAATCGCTGGCCTCGACGACCCGGCCTTCGGTATCCAGCACATGAATGCCG
Source organism: Pseudomonadota bacterium (assembly GCA_041158545.1). GTDB lineage: Bacteria > Pseudomonadota > Gammaproteobacteria > Burkholderiales > Rhodocyclaceae > JBEBBF01. Next base: position 9,666 of record JBEBBF010000445.1, read on the forward strand.
TCGCTGGCGGTGCGCAGCAGCAGCCGGTTGCGGTGGCTTTCCCGGCCCAGCGCCTGGTTCACCCGCTTCATTTCAGTGACGTCGGCGATGTAGCCGTGCCAGCGGACGCTGCCGTCGGGCAGCTTCTGCGGCTGGGCGTCACCCAGGCGCCAGCGTTCGCCCAGGCCGGGCAGCTGCAGCCGGAATTCGTAATGCCAGGGCCGCAGGGTCCGCGCCGAATCCAGCAGGCTCTGACGCAGGTTTTCCGCCTGATCCGGCAGCTGGAAGGCGAAGAAGGGCGTGGCATCCAGGCGAATCTGCTGGCGGGTGACGCCGTACATTTCGAGGAAGCGGCGATTGACGAAGGGGAAGCCCATCCGGCCGTTGGGATAGAGCTGCAGCTGGAACAGCAGGCCGGGCACCTGATCGGCCAGGCTGCTCAGCAGTTCATCGCTTTCCCGCAGCCGCTCTTCCAGCAGCTTTTGCTCGTGAATCTCGATGCAGGAGCCGATGAAGCCGAGGAACTGGTTCTGTTCGTCAAAGCGCGGCGAACCGGAGCGGAGAATCCAGCGGTAGTTGCCATCGTGCTGCCGCAGCCGGAATTCCAGCCGGAAAGGTTCGCGGCGGTCGAAGGACAGGGTGTAGAGGTCGAGGCAACGCTGCCAGTCGTCGGGGTGGATGTTTTCGGTCCAGCCCCAGCCGATTTCCTGCTCCATCCGCCGCCCGGTATAGGCCAGCCAGGCGCGGTTGAACCAGATGCAGCCCTTGCTGACATCGGAGACCCAGACCATTTCCGGCGCCGAATCGGCCATCGTCCGGAAGCGGGCTTCGCTTTCGCGCAACTCGCGGGTGATTTCCTGCGCCTGCGCCCAGGCCTGGGCCCGGCCGTAAAGCAGCAGCCAGAGGATCGCGGCCAGCAGGGCGCTGCCGGCGACCCCGGCCCAGATCACGCCATCCAGGCCTTCGCTGTGGATGCGCTCGTCGAACACCGGCCGGGATTTGAAGGAAAGCAGCCAGCGGCGTTCGCCGAACTGGATGCGGGTCGAGGTGCTGAACAATGGCGGTTCGGCACTGCGCTCGCCGCCGGCTTCGTTCTCGAACAGCAGTTGCTCCGGCCCCGGATGCTCGCCGTCGAAGACCTGCAGCGCGATGGCCCGGCCGATTTCCTCGTACTGACGACCGAGGATGCCGGCCATCAGGTCGCTCAAGCGCAAGGGCGCCGCCACCCAGCCCTGCAGGTTGGCTCGCCGCTGCTGCAGGGTTTCCGCCGGCGTGCCCTGGCGGTAGATCGGCACCGCGAGCAGCACCCCGGTCTGGGATCGGCTGCCCAGGTCCTGGATCAGCACCAGCTTGCCGGAAATGGTCGGCTTGCCGCTGTCCCGCGCCAGCTCCAGCGAAGCCTGGCGCACCGGTTCGGCGAGCAGGTCGAAGCCGATGACACGGGTGTTGCTGCCGACGTAAGGCTCGAGAAAGACCACCGGCGCCATCCACTCCCGGTCACCGGGCGGCCGCAGGGCGTAATCGGGGAAGCCCCTGGCCTGCATCGCCCGGATGTGCGCGGCCCGTTCGGACTGGCGCAGCAGCGGCAGATAGCCGATGCCCTGGGTGCCGGGATAGTTGTGCGCCAGATCAAGGCTGTCGATGTATTCCCGGTAGGCTTCGCGGCCCAGCTGGGGGGCGGCGGTCAGCAGGCCGGCGGCGCCGCGCAGCAGTTGTTCGTAGCTTTTGAGCCGGGATTCGACCCGCAGCACGATTTCGCTGGCGCGGTAATCGAACTCTTCCCGCAGCGCCCGCTCCGCTTCATGCCGGGCATTGCTCCAGATCAGGTAGGTCACCCCGAGACCACAGGCAAACACCAGCCAGGGCAGGAAACGCAGCAGGCTTGAACGTCCGCCGTGGCGGAGGCGATCCAGGCTGCTGCGCAAACTGGGGTAGCCGGTCATGCTGGGGGAAGCTCCTCGCGGGCGGGGTGATCGGGGCTGAACCCGCTTCCACAACCGGCATCACCCGCTGGGCCGCCAGTCCGGAAGACGGACAAAGGCGGCTATTATCACCCATAAGCCATGGGAATTTACCCACCGCCCCCGCGGGCGATGGCTGTTCCGGCCCGCTTCGGCCGGCAATCCGGCGCCAAACCGGACTGGCGGGGGAGGTTCAGCGCGAACTCAATCCGGGATCTGCAGGCTGACGCCGTGCTGCCGCGCCAGCAACTCCGCCTTGCCGCGGGCGATTTCTTCCAGCTTGGTGAAGGGAATCGGTTTCGGCAGCACCGGCACGCCCTTGGGCATGCCGCCATAGTTGGCCCAGCTGTCCGGATCGAGACCGCTGACCGCCACCACCAGGGTGTCGCGCAGGGCTTCGTCGGCCAGCACGGTGCGGATCAGCCGGAAGCCATCCACCCCCGGCAGATTCAGGTCGGCGATGACGATGTCGGGCATGAAGTGGCCGATCAGCAGCAACGCCTCGTAGCCGTCCCTGGCGCTCTTCAGGGTCACCGGGAAATTCCAGCGCGGGATGCAGGTCTTGTACATCTGCATGAAGATCGGGTCATCTTCGACCACGACCACCCGCAGCGGCGGCAGGGTTTCCGACAACGCCGGCTGCTGCGGCAGATCGACGCCCTTGTGCTGGCGCAGCAGCATCGCCACCGATTCGGCGGTGATGCGACGGTGGCCACCGCTGGTCTTCCAGGCGTCGAGGATGCCGCTTTCGACCCACAACTGGGCGGTGCGGACGGCGATGCCGAGGATTTCCGCGGCCTGGCGCGTGGTGTAGTAAGCCAGACGGGAGGGGTTATCCACCACGCTGGGCCGCGGCGCGCTTGATGTCGCGCCATCCCGGCTGCGGCGACGGTGGCTCCCTCCGGAATAGCTGTCGTCGGAAGTCGCGGCGGCGGAGACAAGTTCGATGCTCATGGTGTGAACTCCGGTCAGGTTAGGGTTTCGGGGTGTCGCCCTGGGGCGTCCCCTGAGCCAGATAGGTTTTGATGTGGCCGCAGACCTGTTCCAGCGCCTGCTGCAGTTGTTTCATGTCGTCGGCTTCCGGCAGGTTGCCGGTGCGCAGCCGGTTGTCGATGCGCAGGCTGAGCTGGTAAACCTCGTCGATGGCGGCGGTGCCGGCGGCGCCCTTCAGGGAGTGGCTGATGAAATGCGCCTGCTCCAGATCGCCGGCCGCGATCAGGCCTTCCAGCCGCGCCACCACGTCGCTCCATTTGACGAATTCCTGCATCACCCGACGGAACAGCGTCAGCTTGTGCCGGGTCCGGCGCAGTGCATCGGCGACATTCACCCCCGGAATCAGCGGGAAGGTCTGGGCCGGGGCGCTGGGGCCGGCGGCTGGCGCCGGCAGCGGCAGCACCTGGGCCAGCCGCGGGGTTTCGCTACGCCGCGCCCATTGCTCGATGGTGGCAATCAGCGTCGCCGGATTGATCGGCTTGGTGACGTGGTCGTTCATGCCGGCCACCCGGCAGGACTGCAACTCGCTGGCGAAAGCGTGGGCGGTCAGCGCGATCACCGGCAGCGCGGCAAAACGACTGTCGGCGCGGATGCGGTGGGTGGCGGCCAGACCGTCCATTTCCGGCATCTGCACGTCCATCAGCACCAGATCGACCGGCGGCTGCCGCTCGCCGTACAGGGCTTCGAGCGTCGCCAGGGCCTCGATCCCGTTGCCGGCCTTGACGACTTCGGCACCGGCGGCAAGCAGCAGGTCTTCCGCGACCAGCATGTTCACCGGGTTGTCCTCGACCACCATGAGGCGCAGCCCGGCGAGGCGCTGGCCGTCGATATGGCTGGTCGCCGGCTCCGGCTGCGCCGGCGGATGCCCGGACAGCGTCGCCAGCGCCGTCTGCAGCCGGCCGTAGCTCAGCGGCTTCAGCAGGGTCATTTCCGCGCCGGCGGCATGGGCCTTGTTGATCAGATCGTCGTCGCCGAAGGCGGAGACGATGGCAATCGCCGGCTGTTGCGCCAGCGGGGTCCGCCGGATCCGTTGCACCGCCTCCAGCCCGGACAGTTCGGGCATGTGCCAGTCCATCAGCACGAAGCGGTAGGACGGCTGGGCGGCCCGCAGCAACTGCAACGCCTCCTGGGCGCCATCCACCATGTCGCACTGCACGCCGAGGCGCTGCAGCATGTGCTGGTGGATCAGGCGGGCGATGGGGTTGTCGTCCACCACCAGCGCCCGGCTGCCGCGTAACTCGGCCAGGGCTTCCGGCTGGCACCACTCCCGGGCCGGCTGGAACAGGATTTCGAAACTGAAGATGCTGCCCTGGCCCGGGGTGCTGCCCACGGTCAGCGTGCCGCCCATCAGTTCCGCCAGACGGCGGGAGATGCTCAGGCCCAGCCCGGTGCCGCCAAAGCGGCGGGTGGTCGAGGAATCGGCCTGGGTGAAGGCGTCGAACAGGCTGCCCAGCTTGTCGACGGGAATGCCGATGCCGGTATCGATCACGTCAAAGCAGAGCCGGACCTGGCCTTCCTGGGCTTGCCGCCGGCGGACGCGGACTTCGATCTGGCCCTTTTCGGTGAACTTCAGCGCATTCCCGAGCAGGTTCACCAGAATCTGGCTGACCCGCAGCGGGTCGCCGATCACCGTTTCCGGGACGCTGTCGTCGATGTCCGACAGCAGCTCCAGATGCTTGGCCGCCGCCTTTTCGTAGAACATGCCCAGCGCGCTTTCCAGCAGTTCATCGATGACGAACTCGATGGCTTCGATCTGCAGCTTGCCGGCCTCGATCTTGGCGAAGTCGAGGATGTCATTGACGATGCTGAGCAGGCTGCCGCCGGCACCGTTGATCTTTTCCAGGTATTCCCGCTGCTTCGGGTCCAGCCGGGTCTGCAGCGCCAGGTGCGACAAGCCGAGGATGGCGTTGAGCGGCGTGCGGATTTCGTGGCTCATGTTGGCGACGAAATCGGACTTGGCCTGGGCCAGCTCCAGGGTCCGCCGCGCCATGTCCTCCAGCGCCTGCTGGGCTTCCTTGCGCTCGGTGATGTCGGTTTCCAGCGCGACGAAGGATTCCAGCAAGCCGTCCGGGCCGAAAACCGGCTGCACCTGCAGGTCGATCCAGTAGGCGCGGCCGTCCTTGGCGTAGTTCAGCAGTTCCGTCCGCACCGGCTCCAGCCGCTCCAGCGCCGACCGGATTTCATCCACGGTCTGCTGATTGGTCGCCGGCCCCTGCAGGAAACTGCCCGGCCGCTTGCCGCGGACTTCCTCTAGCGTATAGCCGCTCATCCGGGTGAAGCCGGCGTTGCACCATTCGATCTCGCCGCGGGGGTTGGTGATGATCAGGATGTTCTGGGTCGATTCAGCCACCAGCGCCAGCTTGCGCATTTCCTCCTGCAGCGCGTAAGTCGCGGTCAGGTCGCGCAGGCTGAGCAGCACTTGTTCGTTGGCCGCGGACAGCACCCGCCGGGCGCGCAATTCCAGCCATTGCCGGTTGCCGTTCTGGGCCTGGTAGGCGCGGGTGAAGCTGCCGCCCCGCAGCAGCTTGTCGAGCAGAACCCGGCATTCCGCTTCTGGCGCCGCCAGGATCTCGTCGAGTTGCCGGCCGAGCAGGCCGGTCCGCGACAGGTCGAGGATACGGCAGCAGGGCACATTGACATCGCGGACCGCCAGGGTGTCCGGCTCCAGCACCATCAGGCCATCTTCGACGGCATCGACCACGGTCCGGGTGTAGGCGACGTTCTGCTGCAGCGCCGCTTCCATCGCCGCCCGCTCGCGAATCTCCTTGGTCAGCGCCAGATTCTTTTCTTCCAGCTCCGCCGTGCGCTGGGTCACCAGTTCGGCGAGGTGGTCGTGCAGCGCCGTCAGTTCCTGGCGCGCCGCGACTTCGGCGGTGATGTCGCTACCGGACAGGATCAGGCCGCCGGCCTCGCCGTCTTCGACAGGCAGCCGCCGGCAATGCAGCTCCAGCCAGTGTTCCCGACCATCCCGCCCCTGGACCCGGACGGCGCGCAAGGGCAATTCGCCCGCGCCTTCCAGCCCCTGCTGCAGCCAGCGTTGCAGGGCTTCCTGATAGTCGGGGTGGATGAATTCACTATTCCAGTCCCGCCCCAGCACCTGGTTTTCGCTGACCGCCAGCAGGCTCTCGCCCTTCTGGTTCAGCAGCGTGATCCGGCCCAGCGGGTCGAGCGCGACGATGACCACATCGACGATGTCGAGATAGCTCTTGGCCCGCGCCGAAGCGGCCGCGGAGGCCAGCTGGGCTTCGCGGATCGCGGAGATGTCCCAACACACTCCCAGCATGCGCTGGGCGACACCCTGCTCGTTACGCTGCAGCGCGCCCCGGCAGCGCAGGTAGCGCAGGCCGCCCTCCGGCAGGCGGATGCGGAATTCGTCCTCGAAGGACTCGACCTCGCCGCCACGCACCGTTTGCATCCGCAGCCGGCAGGCTTCGCGATCCGCCACGTCGAGAAAATCGCACCAGGTTTCCGGCGCCATCCCTGTCGTGCCGGTCTGGCCGTGCAACTGGAACATCCGCTCATCCCAATGCAGGTCGCCGCTTTGCAGATTCCACTCCCAGACGCCGATGCCGCCGGAGGACACGGCCAGCTCCCGCCGCCGTTCGCTGTCCAGCAACGCCTTTTCCACCCGGCGTGCCGCGGTGATGTCCTGAACCTGGGCGATCAGCGTATTGGCGCTGCCGTCGGCGTTGCGGTTCAGGCTTTCGGTGACCTTGACCCAGATCTCCTCGCCATCCGGGCGGCGATAGCGTTTTTCCAGTTCATAACTGGGAATCCGCCCGGCCAGCAGGTCGGACAGCAGCGCCAGTTGCCGCGGCAAATCCTCGCTGTGGGTCAGATCCTGGAAGCGCATCCGCTCCAGCTTGACCCGGTCGTAACCGGCGATCCGGCAAAAGGCGGCGTTCACTTCAACGAAGCGGCCGTCGAGGTCGAGGATGGCCATGCCCATCGCGGAGTGCATCATCGCCTCGCGGAAACGGCTCTCGCTGATGGCGATGCGGGAATGGTGCAACGCCATCTCCTGCACGGTGCGATGCCAGGCGGAGACGTTGCGCAGCACGATCAGGCTGCCCAGCAAGCGCCCTTCCTCGACCATCACCAGTTGCCGGGAAAACTCGAACCAGCGCAGCCGACCCTGCTCATCCGGCCAGCGGAACGGCGCCACCGGCCCGTGCAACGGGTCGCCCAGCAGCGGGGCCAGGTCGGGCAAGCGGTCAAACAGATGGCCCCAGCTCAGTCCAACCAGCGCCCCGGCCGGCTTGCCGAGCAATTGGGCAAAAGCGGCATTGCAGCGGGCCACGCGCCCGGCGGCATCGAGCAGTGCGGCCGGCTCAAGCTGTCCGGCCATCAGCCATTCCTGCTGCCGGCGCAGATTTTCCGCTTCGGAAGCGTCGCTCGTCGCCCCACTCCGTCGCCACAGCAGGGCCAGCCCCATCAGCAGGCCGCCGAACAGCAGCAACCAGGCGCTCGGGCTGTTCTTGTCAGCCGCAGCCGCGGTTTCAGCCGACAAGACCTCACCGGCCAGCAACATCAGTCCGGGCAGCAGGGCGGCGACAAGGCGGGAAGAGGAGGGAATGACCATGGCAAACAAAATATATGAAAATCAACAAGCAGTTCATATATTAGCACATTTGCCAGTTTTATCAAATCTTCGGGATTTTTCTGATTTTTGCTTACAAAAAAAGGCGCCCGAAGGCGCCTTGAATGCCGATGGGAAATCCGGCTACTTGCTGTCGCCCTGCAGGCGTTTCAGCAAATCGCCTTCATCCTTCGCGGCGCCCTTATCACCGGAACCCTGTCGCATCAGTGCCTCAAGATCCATCGCCCCGCCCGCTTCGCCGGATTGTTCCAGCTGGGTGCCGGCCTTGTCATCGTTGTAGCTGACCATGCCGGGGAAGAAGATCACCAGACAGACCATGATGATCTGGATGCAGACAAAGGGAATCGCGCCCCAGTAAATATCCGTGGTCTTGATGCTGGAAGGCGCCACCGAGCGCAGGTAGAACAGCGCAAAGCCGAAGGGCGGATGCATGAACGAGGTCTGCATGTTCACGCCCAGCAGCACGCCGAACCAGATCAGGTCGATCCCCAGCTTTTCCGCCACCGGCCCCAGCAAGGGGACGACGATGAAGGCCAGCTCGAAGAAGTCGAGGAAGAAGGCCAGCACGAACACCAGGATATTGACGACGATCAGGAAGCCCAGCTGGCCGCCCGGCAGGCTGGTCAGCAGGTGCTCGACCCACAGGTCGCCATTGACCGCCCGGAACACCAGACCAAAGGCCGTGGAGCCGACCAGGATGAACACCACGAAGGACGAGAGCTTGCCGGTGGTTTCCATCGCCTGCTTCAACAGCTTCAGGTTCAGGCGCTTGCGCATCACCGCCAGGATCAGCGCACCGGCCGCGCCCATCGCCCCGCCTTCGGTCGGCGTTGCCACGCCCATCGCGATGACGCCCAGCACCAGCACGATCAGCATCAGCGGCGGGAACAGCACCAGATTCACCCGCAGCACCGCCTGGCCGGATACCGGATCAATCACCCGGATCGCCGCCAGATAAACGCCCAGTATCGCGGCGAAGACCAGGATCAGCAGTTCGGAACGGGCATTGACCACATCCTGTTCGCTGCTGGCTGCCTTGATCGCCGGGATCAGCTTGGCCAGATGCCCCTGGGCGCCTTCGCCATCGAATACCAGCCACATCGCCAGCACGATCAGCAGCAGCGACGGAATCATCAGCGTCACCATCCGCGCCTGCTTGACGCCCCGGAACAGCGTCCGCGCCTCTTCCGGCAGCGCCGGGGCGAAATGCGGCTTGAAGATGGTCAGCAGCAGTACATAGCCCGCATACAGACCGGTCAGGATGATGCCGGGCAGGAAGGCGCCCTTGTACATGTCACCCACCGAGCGACCCAGTTGGTCGGCCATGATGATCAGCACCAGGGACGGCGGGATGATCTGCGCCAGCGTGCCGGACGCGGCGATGACCCCGGAGGCCAGCCGCTTGTCGTAGCCGTAGCGCAGCATGATCGGCAGCGAGATCAGGCCCATGGAAATCACCGAAGCCGCCACCACCCCGGTGGTCGCCGCCAGCAGCGCGCCGACGAAGATCACCGCGTAAGCCAGACCGCCGCGGATCGGCCCGAACAGCTGGCCGATGGTGTCGAGCAAATCCTCGGCCATGCCGGAACGCTCGAGAATCAGCCCCATGAATGTGAAGAAAGGAATCGCCAGCAGGGTGTCGTTGGCCATGATCCCGAAGATCCGCTCGGGCAGCGCCTGGAACAGCTGCGGTTGCAGCAACCCCAGTTCAACACCGACAAAGCCGAAGAACAGGCCGTTGGCCGCGAGGGCGAACGCCACCGGATAACCCAGCAGCAGGAAAATCACCAGGGCGCCGAACATCAGCGGCGCCATGTTGCCGATCAGGAATTCCATTTATGCGGCCCCCTTGTTCTTGGCGGCAGCAATGGCGGCAGCCAGTTCCTCTTCGGCCGACGGGCCCTTGTGCTTGGTATTGGGGTCGTCGATCAGCCCCTGCAGGAAAGCCACCCGCTTGATCAGCTCCGAAATCCCCTGCAAGGCCAGCAGGCTCAAGCCGACCGGCAGCAGCACCTTGACCGGCCAGCGGATCAGGCCACCGGCGTTGGCGGACATTTCATTGATCCGGAACGATTCCGCCACCAGCGGCAGCGACAGCCAGATCACCATGCTTACCATCGGCAGCAGGAAGAACAGCGTGCCAAAGATGTCGATCCAGGCCTGCCCCCGCGGGGAAAACTTGCCGGAAATCACATCGATCCGCACATGGTCGTTCTTCAGCAGGGTGTACCCGGAAGCCAGCAGGAACACGGCGGCAAACAGATACCACTGGATCTCGAGAAAGCCATTCGAGCTGATATTGAACGCATAGCGGATCACCGCATTGCCGGCGCTGACCAGGGCCATGATCAGAACCAGCCAGAAAACCGCCTTGCCGACGCGCTCATTGAGCCCGTCGATCAAGGCAGACAACTTCAAAAGTGGGGCCACAGTACTCCTCCTAAGGTCTTATACAATCCGTTCTTTTCCCCCCGGCCACGCTGGGCCAAGTGTGGGCGGAAGGTACATCGAAGCGTGAAATCCCAATAGTTGTGGAAATCCGCAGGAAGGATACCCATGCAAGGCGCCACCTCTCTGACCCGCATCTGCCTGATCCGCCACGGCGAAACCCCGTGGAATGCCGAACGCCGCATTCAGGGCCAGATCGACATCGGCCTCAATGAACTGGGGCTGCGCCAGGCCGACGCCGCCGGCCGCAGCCTGCGCGAGGCCGGCATCACCGCCCTCTACGGCAGCGACCTCAAGCGGGCCTGGACCACCGCCGAACGGATCGGCCGGCTGATCGGGCTGGACCCGCAACCGCTGCCGGAACTGCGCGAACGCCGTTACGGCCTGTTCGAGGGCCTGACCTACCAGGATGCCCGCCGTGACCAGCCGGAGATGTACGCCGCCTTCGAACGCCGCGACCCGGATTACGCCTTTCCCGGTGGTGGCGAAAGCCTGATCCAGCTCGCCGCCCGGATCACCCGCCGGCTCGAAGCCCTGGCGCAGGACCACGCCGGCCAGAACATCGCCATCGTCACCCACGGCGGCGTGCTCGACATCATCAACCGCTTCGTCCGCGGCAACCCGCTGCACCTGCCGCGGGATTTCCTGATTCCCAACGCCGGCATGAACTGGCTGCGGGTTGAACAGGGCAACTGGCACATCGACAGCTGGGGGGACACTCGCCACCTCGAAGACGGGGCTCTGGACGAACTGCCCGGCTGAGGCCTCGTGCTACAATCCGCCCCCTTTTCAAAGGCTTGAGGGCTTCATCATGTTTTCCGCGAAAGACACCCTGGCGAAAGTTGACGCTGAACTCTGGCAGGCAATCGAAGAAGAAAACCGCCGCCAGGAAGACCACATCGAACTGATCGCGTCCGAAAACTACGTCAGCCACGCGGTCATGGCCGCGCAAGGTTCGCAGCTGACCAACAAGTACGCCGAAGGCTACCCCGGCAAGCGCTATTACGGCGGTTGCGAATACGTCGACATCGCCGAGCAGCTGGCGATCGACCGCGCCAAGTCGCTGTTCGGCGCGGAATACGCCAACGTGCAGCCGC
>JBEBBF010000446.1:0-3625 GCA_041158545.1 Pseudomonadota bacterium
TAATCCGAAACGGTTTTCTGAATGTTGTCCATGCCGACATTGCGCACCGAACCAATCAGGTCCTTGAGCGCTTCCTTGGCCAGATCAAGGGCAATCAGGCGGCCGTGGAAAGAGGAGTAAGCAAGAACTTTCTTCAGTGCTCCCTCCAGCTCACGCACATTCGAGCGCAGATGCTTGGCAATGAAAAATGCCACTTCGTCATCGAGCTGCAGGCCTTCGGCTTCAGCCTTCTTCTTCAGAATCGCCACGCGCATTTCAAGTTCAGGCGGTTCGATCTGGACAGTCAGACCCCAATCGAAGCGCGTCACCAGACGATCGTCCAGGCCGTTGATGTCCTTCGGGTAGGTGTCGCAGGTGATGACGATCTGCTTCTTGGCTTCGATCAGCGCGTTGAAGGCGTAGAAGAATTCTTCCTGGGTGCGGTTCTTGCCGTTGAAGAATTGCACATCATCGACCAGCAGCACGTCCAGCGAGCGGTAGTAACGCTTGAAGACGTCAAAGGATTTCTGCTGGTAGGCGCGGACCACGTCCGAGTAGTAATCCTCGGCATGGACGTACTGCACCACCTTGTCCGGCTGGTTGGCGACGATCTGGTTGCCGATGGCGTGGATCAGGTGGGTCTTGCCCAGGCCGGCACCGCCATAGACGAACAGCGGGTTATAGGCGCCGCCGGGGTTGCCGGAAACCTGCATTGCTGCCGCCCGCGCCAGATCATTGGCCTTGCCGACCACCAGATTGTCGAAGGTGAAGTCGGCGATCAGCCGGCTGCGCTTGTAGGCGCTGTCCGGGCCGACGCTGGGACGCGGCCGGGCCGGTGCTTCAGGTTCGGCGACCCGGTTGCCGGTTGCAGCGCGGGAATGTGCCGGAACGGCGGGCGCAGGGCTGGCAGCCGGCATGGCGCTGACCGGGGCTTCCACTTTCCTGCCGCTGACGGCCAGCGTGATGTTGACCGGCTCGGTGAAATAGCTGCGGGCGAGTTCCTCGATCCGGCCCAGGTAACGATCCTTGATCCATTTCAGGATGAAACCATTGGGGGCAAGCAGCCGCAGGCCTTCGCCTGGGCTGGACTCCCCTTCCAGACGCAGGGGCTTGATCCAAGTGTTGAATTGCTGCAGGGGCAATTCCTGTTGAAACTGGCTTAAACAGGATTCCCAGAAACCGGACATCGGACAAAAAACCAATCGAAAGCGGGCGCCTTTGTCCACAACGCGGGGCAAAGGCGGGCCCGATAGAGCTTAACTTGCTGAAATAACGTGCTTTTATAAGCAGAAAAAGCGACCTTTAGGCCGCTGTGAGGGTGTGATTCTAGCTGGTCCCCGCTGAGTTATCCACAGCTTGTGGAAAAAAATCTTGCAGCGTCAGTCTTGACACCAGGCGGTGGCTCACGCTCTAATCACATGTTTATCTCTCAGCTAATACAAGGACTTGAATCATGAAACGCACGTATCAACCCTCGGTCGTGCGCCGCAAGCGCACCCACGGTTTCCTGGTCCGGATGCGCACCAAGGGCGGTCGCAAGGTGATCGCAGCCCGTCGCGCCAAGGGTCGCACCCGTCTGGGCGTTTGATCACGAACGAAACCGAGCGGGATCAGAAGGACAGGCAGTCTCTGGCATTTCCCCGAAGCTGCCGCCTGACAAAAACGGATGAATTTTCATCCGTTTTTGGTTTTAAGCGGGCCTTGCGTGGCAGTTTGTTCCTGTTGCACTACCTGCCCAGGAACGACGCAAGCACGGAAGCCCGTTTAGGTGTGGTGGTAGCCAAGAAGCTGGTCAAGCGCGCCGTCGGGCGCAACCTGATCAAGCGGATTGCCCGGGAGCAGTTCCGGCAAAAACGTGGCCAACTTCCCGCCTGCGACCTGATCCTGCGGCTGGCCAGCAAGCCGGCCCGGCTGGATCGCCAGCAGTTCGCCGCGGAAATCGTCGGGCTGCTGGAAAAACTGCAGCAACGAGGCAGGATGGGCAGACTGTGAAATACCTGTTGTTGGGTCTTTTGCGAATCTACAAGTACGCCATCAGCCCCTATCTGGGCAGCCGCTGCCGTTTTTATCCGTCCTGTTCCGAGTACGCCGCCGAAGCCATCCAGCGCTACGGCGCTGCGCGGGGCGGCTGGTTGGGATTGCGGCGGGTCTGTCGTTGCCATCCCTGGCATCCCGGCGGTTGTGATCCGGTGCCCTGAGTGGTCATCCTCACGTAAGCTAGCTGCGCCACCATGACCCGCTTTCGCAACCCCACCCATGGAACACCGGCCCGGGGCCACTGCCCCGCCGCCGCATCCGCAGCATTCCTCCGGCCGGCAGCTCTCGGCCTTTTCATCCACTGTTCGAGATAGGCTGTACATGGACAACCGTCGTCTGATCCTGCTGCTGATCTTCTGTTTTTCCCTGGTCATGACCTGGGACGCTTGGCAGAAGCACAACCAGCCCAAGCCCGTTACCGCCACCAGCGTAACGCCGACTCCCACCATCAGCGCCGGCGTACCCCAGCCTGGCGCCGCACTGCAGCCCGGCGTCAGCGCCCCGGCCGTCGCAACCCAGGCGCAGCTTGGTCAGACCTTCAAGGTCAAGACTGACCTCTTTGCTGCAGAAATCGCCAGCCGTGGCGGCGATCTGGTCCGGCTGGAACTGCTCAAGCACAAGGATCAGGAAGACAAGAACAAGAACCTGGTGCTGTTCGAGCCCGGTCACAAGTACTACGCCCAGAGCGGCCTGATCGGCGACAACCTGCCCAACCACAAGACCGAGCTGAAGCTGTTGCCCGGCCCGCTGGAAATGGCCGAAGGCAGCAATGAGCTGAAGGTTCGCCTGGAAGCCCCGGTCAGCAATGGCGTCAAGGCGGTCAAGGTGCTGAGCTTCAAGCGCGGCTCCTACCAGATCGACGTCGCCTGGGAAATCGAGAACGGCAGCCCGAACGCCCTCGCCCCCCACGCCTACTTCCAGATCCAGCGCGACAATGCTGCTCCGGCTGGCGAAACCCAGATGGTCAGCACCTTCACCGGCCCGGCGGTCTACACCGAAGCCGAGAAGTACCAGAAGGTCGGCTTCGAAGACATCGCCAAGGACAAGGCCAAGTTCAACAAGTCCGCCGATAACGGCTGGCTGGCCATGGTCCAGCACTACTACGTTTCCGCCTGGGTGCCCCAGGGCAAGACCCCGCGGGAATTCTTCATGCGCAAGATTGAAGGCGACGAAAAGCACGGCGTCTATGCCGCGGGCGTGATCCTGCCGATGAACGCCATCGCGGGCGGCAGCAAGGACGCAGTCAGCGTGCCGCTCTACGCCGGCCCGCAGGAACAGGCGACGCTGAAGCAGTTGGCCGAAGGCCTCGATCTGGTGGTCGATTACGGCTGGCTGGCGGTGATTGCCGCGCCGATCTTCTGGTTCCTGGAAATCCTGCACAAGATGGTGGGCAACTGGGGCTGGGCCATCGTGCTGCTGACCATCGCGATCAAGCTCGCCTTCTTCCCGCTGTCCGCCGCCAGCTACCGCTCGATGGCCAAGATGCGCCAGGTCGCACCGCGGATGCAGCACCTGAAGGAACGCTTTGGCGACGACCGCCAGCGTCTGAACCAGGAAATGATGAAGCTGTACCAGTCGGAAAAGATCAACCCGCTGGGCGGCTGCCTGC
>JBEBBF010000447.1:0-4366 GCA_041158545.1 Pseudomonadota bacterium
AGGCCGGCGCCCACGGCTACATCGTCAAGCCTTTCACGGCGGCCACGCTGTCGGAAAAACTCAACAAGATTTTTGAAAAGCTGGGCCTGGCCTGAGGTGCGCCATGACTGCTGAAAACGACTCCCTAGAGCTGGAAGCCCTGTTCGACAGCGTTGCTGCTTCCGTGGCGGCCACCCAGACTGCGCCGGCAGCGCCACCGCCCTTGTTCGAGAAGGCGGGTAACGACAGCGACGACCTGCAGGCCCTGTTCGACAGTGTTGCCGCGACCTATAACGCACCAGGCGAGGCCCCCGCTGCCGCGGCGCCGTCGGTAGCCCGTGCACCCGCCAGCGCTCCGGTGCCGCATCCGGCAAAAGGCGAGGGCGATGAGCACTGGGATGGACAGGAGGCCGTTTTCAACCGGATCGGCCAACTGGCCCGCACGCTGCACGACAGCCTGATGCAGCTCGGCTACGACAAGCTGCTGGAAAAAACCGTGTCGGCGATCCCCGATGCCAAGGACAGGCTGGCCTACGTGGCCAACCTGACCGAGCAGGCAGCCTGCCGGGTGCTCAACGCCACGGATATCGCCAAGCCGGTGGTCGATGACATCGAAAGCAGTTCCCGGCAGATGGGCAAGCGTTGGGACGATGCCTTTGCCAACCGGATGACCACGCCGCAGTTCCGGCAACTGGCCGAGGAAACCCGGACTTTCCTCAACCAAGGCCTCCCGGCCAAGGCAGCCACGACGAACGCCCAGCTGCTGGAAATCATGATGGCCCAGGACTTCCAGGATCTGACCGGGCAGGTGATCAAGAAGATCGTCGGCCTGGCGCAGGAGCTGGAAAGTGGCCTGATGTCGGTGCTGGTCGAGATCATGCCCGACGCCCGTCGCTCCACTGAAGTGGACAGCCTGCTGAATGGTCCGGTGATCACCAGTGAAGGTCGTAGCGACGTTGTCGTCAATCAGCAGCAGGTCGATGACCTGCTCGACAGCCTCGGCTTTTGAGGAGCCCGATCATGAGCGATTTCGCCGGAATGGAAGACCTGCTGCAGGATTTCCTGCAGGAAGCCAGCGACATGCTGTCCGATGTGGACAACAAACTGGTCGATCTGGAACGGATGCCCGAGGACCGGGGGCTGCTGAACGACATTTTCCGCGGCTTTCACACCATCAAGGGCGGCGCCGGTTTCCTCAACGCCACCGAGCTGGTGACTCTCTGCCATCTGACGGAAAACCTTTTTGACCGGCTGCGGAACGGTGAAATGCACCTGTCGCCGGAACTGATGGACATCATCATGTCCGCCACCCGCGGGGTGCGCGACATGTTCGGTGAGCTGTCCCAGGGCGTTCAGCCCCGGGCCGCGGAGCCGGAGGTGATTGCCGTGCTGCAGCAGGTGCTGCAAACCGGAAGTGTGGCTGCCACGGCGCCAGCTCCGGCGGCACCGGTTGCTTCGGTCGCCGCGCCGGTTGTAGCCGCCGCGGCGCCTCCGCCGGCATCCCGCAACGGGAACGGCAGTGGCGAACCGGATTGGGAAGAATTGCACCGGGCCGTCAATGGCCAGCCCGCGCCGGCGGCGGTGACGCCGCCCCCCACACCGGCGACTCAGCAAGTCGAGGTGTTGCCCAGAGCGGAGGCCGCGCCAGCGCCGGCGCCGGTGGTGGCCGCGGCTCCGGCTGCGCCCGCCCGTCGCGCAAACGAACGCCCTTCCGGCGGTGCCGCACCCGGCCGGCGGATGGAGGAGCGGGTTCGGGAAAACACCATCCGGGTCGATACCGCCCGGCTGGACCAGGTGCTCAACCTTTCCGGCGAAATCGGCCTGACCAAGAACCGGCTGACCAGCCTGCGTGCCGACATCCTGGCCGGCAAGACCGACGCTGAAACCCTGCATGCGCTGGATCAGGCGGTCAGCCAACTCGACCTGCTGGTATCCGACCTGCAGAACTCGGTGATGAAGACCCGGATGCAGCCGATTGGCCGGCTGTTCCAGAAATACCCCCGGATCGCCCGCGATCTGGCGCGGCAGCTGGGCAAGGATGTCGAACTGATCCTCGCCGGTGAGGAAACCGAGGTCGACAAGACCATGATTGAGGATCTGGCCGATCCGCTGATCCACCTGATCCGCAACGCCGTCGATCACGGCGTCGAACCGCCGGCGGAACGGGCCACGATGGGCAAGCCCGCCAAGAGCCTGGTCCGGCTGGAAGCCCGGCAGGAAGGCGACCACATTGTGCTGATCATCGCCGACGATGGCCGCGGCATGAGCGCCGAGCGCATCCGCGCCAAGGCCGTGGAAAAGGGCCTGCTCAGCGAGGAAGAAGCCAACACCCTCGACGAACGTCAGAGCCTCAACCTGATTTTCCTGCCCGGCTTCTCGACCAAGGCCCAGGTTTCCGACGTTTCCGGCCGTGGGGTCGGCATGGACGTGGTCAAGACCAATATCCAGAAGCTCAACGGCAGCATCGAAATTCGCTCCGAGCCGGGCAAGGGCAGCGTGTTCATCATCTCGCTGCCGCTGACGCTGGCGATCCTGCCGGTGCTGCTGGTGCTGCTGGGCGATCAGCCCTTTGCGCTGCCCCTGTCGCTGGTCCGGGAAATCCTGCCGATCGAGCAGCAAAGGCTGCAGGAAGTCGGCGGCAAGGCGACGCTGGTGGTCCGCGGCGAGATTCTGCCGGTTGTCTCGCTGGCCCGCTTGCTGGGCTGGCCGCAGGTGCAGCAGCCGGAATACGGCGTGCTGATGCAGACCGCCGAACGCAGCTTCATTCTCGGCGTGGACAGCTTTGCCGGTCGCGATGACGCGGTGATCAAATCTCTTGAAGATTTCCGCCCACGCGGGGTCGCCGGGGTGACCACGCTGTCCAATGGGCAGATCGTGCTGATCCTCGACATGAAGGAATTGCTGTCCGATTTTGGCCAGCACATGGATCTGGATGGCCGCGGCATGCGTTCCTTTGAATTTGTCTGATCGGATTTGACTCCGACCCGTCACGGGGGGCTGCGGCCCCCCGTGGTCGTTTACAACGCGAAAAAAATGATGCTTTAGCGTCGGTCAACTTCAGGTTCAGTCTAAAAAACCTGTGCTACCTGTTTAATTTTCCTCAGTTTTTCCTATAATAGCCACAAGCTAATTTGGTTGTGGCCATGGCAGAAGACAGCGATCTCGAACGTACAGAACAGCCCTCAAGCCGGCGCCTCGAACAGGCGCGGGAGCAGGGCCAGGTTCCCCATTCGCGGGAGCTGGGGACTTTTCTCGTTCTGCTCGTTTCCGCTGTCATGTTCTGGGGCATGGGCGGCTGGTTTGTCGAGCGCAGCCTGCGGCTGATGCACAAGGGGCTGCAGATCGACGCCGCCCAGTTGCGGGATGCGGATCAGGCGCTGCTGCGGCTGACCGACCTCAGCCAGGACGCGCTGCTCGCCTTCTCGCCGCTACTGGCGGCGGTGCTGGTGGCCGCGGTATTGCCGCCGGTGCTGATGAACGGCCTGGTGTTTGCCCCGAATACCCTGATGCCCAATTTCGGTCGGATGGACCCCTTGACCGGCATCGGCCGGATGTTTTCCTGGAACAGCCTGGTTGAGTTGCTGAAGGCCGTGCTGAAATCCACCCTGGTCGGCGGCATGGGCTTCTGGGTGATCTGGCGCGAAAAGGAAGAAATCCTCGGTCTGCTGGCCGAGCCGATCAATGCTGGCCTGGTTCACGCCGGGCATATCCTGACCTTCTCCTTCCTCGCCATCGTCGCGGTGATGATCCTGATCGTCGCCGCCGACGTGCCCTTCCAGCTCTGGCAACACTTCGACAAGCTGAAGATGAGCAAGGAAGAAGTCCGCCGGGAAAACAAGGAAATGGAAGGCGACCCGATGGTCAAGGGCCGCATCCGCAGCATGCAGCGCGAAGCCGCCCGCAAGCGGATGATGGCCGCGGTGCCCAAGGCCGACGTGATCGTCACCAACCCGACCCATTACGCCGTCGCCCTCAGCTACACGATGGGAATGCGGGCGCCCAAGGTCATCGCCAAGGGCATGGGCGAAATTGCGCTGCGCATCCGCGAGATCGGCGCCGAACACCGGGTGCCGCTGCTCGAAGCCCCGCCGCTGGCGCGGGCGCTGTATCGCCACGCCGAGCTGGACAGCGAAATTCCCGCCGACCTCTACAACGCCGTGGCCGAAGTGCTGGCCTACGTCTATCAGCTGGACCAGTGGCGGCAACAGGGGGGCGACTATCCGCTGCCCCCGCGCAACCTGCCGGTTCCTGCGGAACTCGTCCCGGAGGCGGCGTAAATGGCCAGCGCCACGCTGATGCTGCAGAACGCCTTTGGCCGGATGAACGCCAGCCAGGTCGCCGCACCGCTCTTGATCATCATGATCCTGGCGATGATGGTGCTGCCGCT
>JBEBBF010000448.1:0-6086 GCA_041158545.1 Pseudomonadota bacterium
ACATCCTCGACGTCTCGAAGATCGAGGCCGGCAAGCTGGCCTTGGATATCAACGATTTCGAACTGGAAAAGGTGCTGGGCGCCGTGTGCGGCCTGACCCTGGAGCGGGCCGGCGAAAAAAGCCTGGAGCTGGTCAGCGACATCGACCCCAGGCTGCCGCCGATGCTGCGCGGCGACGAACTGCGGCTGCGGCAGATTCTGCTCAATTTCGTCAGCAACGCGGTGAAATTCACCGAAAAAGGCATGATTGGCCTGAATGCCCGGCTACTGGAAGCCGCCGAGACGCAACTCTGGCTGCGCTTCGAAGTCAGCGACACCGGCATCGGCCTGACCCAGGAACAAATGGAACGGCTGTTCCTGCCTTTCGAGCAGGCCGACAGCTCAACCACCCGCCGCTACGGCGGCACAGGCCTGGGGCTGGTGATCAGCCGGCGGCTGGTCGAGTTGATGGGCGGCCGGATCGGTGTCGAAAGCAGCTACGGCCAGGGCAGCCGCTTCTGGTTTGAAGTGCCACTGGAAAAGAGCGACGCCCCAATCCGCCGTCCGGTACTGCGGACCAGCCTGCAGGGCCAGCGGGCGCTGGTGATCGATGACCTGCCCGACGCCTGCGAAGTCTTCCAGCACCTTTTGCTGCCGATGGGGCTGATGGTCGATACCGTCGAGTCCGGGGAAAAGGCGCTGGCGATGATCGCCGAAGCCGACCGGATCGACCGGCCTTACGGTCTGGCCATCGTCGACTGGCAGATGCCCGGCCTGGACGGCCTGACCACCTGCCGGCTGATCGAAGCCATGGGGCTGAAGAAGCCGCCGCTGCGCATCCTGGTTTCCGCTTTTGCCCAGTCGATGCGCAGCGAAGACTGCAAGGCCGCCGGGATCGCCACATTCATGCCCAAGCCGGTGACGCCTTCCGGGCTGATGAATGCGCTGGTCGAAGTGTATGAACACGGCACGACCCCGGTGGTGATCCGCCCGGATACCGCCGATAAAGGCCTGGCCAAACTGGCCCGCCACCGGGGCGCCCGCGTCCTGGTCGCCGAGGACAACCCGGTCAATCAGGAAGTCGCGAAGGAATTGCTGCAGGAAGCCGGGCTGCAGGTCGATGTCGCCGCCAATGGCCGGATCGCCTGCAGCATGGCCCAGCAAACCCGCTACGACCTGGTGCTGATGGACATGCAGATGCCGGAAATGGACGGCCTCGAAGCCGCCCGCTGCATCCTGGCGCTGCCCGGCATGGCCAGACTGCCGATCCTGGCGATGACCGCCAACGCCTTCGACGAGGACCGCAAGAACTGCATCGACGCCGGCATGTGCGACCACGTCGCCAAACCGGTGGACCCGACCCAGCTCTACGAAGCCCTGCTGCGCTGGCTGCCGCAAGGCCAGGCTGCCAATGCGCCACCGGCCAGCCGCCCCACGGCCGGCAACGATGCCGAGCTGCTGCAGCGGCTGAGCGAAATCGACGGCCTCGACGTCAAGGCCGGGATGCGTGCGCTGCTGAACCGGCTGCCCAGCTACTGCCGGCTGCTGCTGCAGTTTTCCCGCCATCACCGCCAGGACCCGGACGGCATCCGCCAATACCTCGCCACCGGCGACTGGAACAACGCCCAGCGCACCGTGCACACCCTCAAGGGCGCCTCCGGCAACCTCGGCGTCCGCAAGGTCCAGGAACTGGCGCTGACGCTGGAGCAGGGCATCCGCGAACAACTGCCCCGGCCCGAACTGGACGCTCGCCTGGACGCCCTGAGTCAGGCCCTGGAACAAGCCTGCGCGGCGCTGCTGGACTTGCTGGACGGGGGCGCGGCGTAACTGACTGTTGCGGCGCAAGCCGCATTTTCAGGTAATCTCCGCGCCCATCCGCCCGGAATAAGGGAAAACAGGGAGCGTGGAATGCTGAAACAGGGATTGATCGGCCTGCTGCTGTGGTTTTGCGCCGGGCTGGCCGTCGCGGCGGACAACCGGAATCTGGCTCCGGGGTTTTTCAATCTGCCGCTGGGCGCCAGGGTGGCGCTGATGCAGCCGGACATCGAGCTGTTTTCCCTGAGTGCCGGCGGCATTACCGAACCCAGGGCAGACTGGACCGACGCGGCGCTGCAACATGTGCGCCGGGCCGTGCGTCTGAAAACCGGACGCCAGGGCCTCAGCCTGCGGGAAGTCAGCGAAGATGAGGCCGACGAACTGGCCGAGATCAATGCACTGCATGCCGCGGTAGCCAACGCCATCGCCATGCATCACCTTGGGCCGAGCAATCTGGCCCTGCCGACCAAGAACGGCCAGCTGGACTGGTCGCTGGGCGAGGCGGTGCTGCCGCTGCAGCAGCGTAGTGGCAGCGATTACGCCCTGTTCATCTGGATGCGCGATTCCTACGCCAGCGCCGAACGCAAGGTGGCCATGGTGGCCATGGCCCTGCTGGGTGTGGGCATCACCGCAGGATTTCAGGCCGGCTATGCCTCGCTGGTGGACCTGCGCAGTGGCCAGGTGCTGTGGTTCAACCGGATGTTCCGCGGCAGCGGTGATCTGCGCGAAGCCGCTTCGGCGGATGAAACCGTGCAGACCCTGTTGAAGAATTTTCCTGGCAGCCTGTGAACCGCCGACTTTTCCTGGGTCGCAGCGCGGCACTGGCGACCGCCGCCGGATTGTCCGCGCCCGCGTTGGCCCAGGGGCTGGCAGGCAGCCTGGATTACGCCGCACCGGAACGCCTGGTCCGTCCCGAGGTGACGACGGAAGAGGGCGGCCTCTGGGGGCTGATGGACCGGGAGGAAAAAAACCTGCGCCGCAGCCCGCTGCTGTTGCGTGATCCCGAGTTGAAGCGATATGTCCAGGAGCTGGCCTGCCGGCTGGCCGGCGAGCATTGTCCGGACCTCCGGATCTTTCTGCTCCGCACCCCGCTGTTCAATGCCAGCATGGCCCCTAACGGGATGATGCAGGTCTGGAGCGGCCTGTTGCTCCGAGTCGAGAACGAAGCGCAGCTGGCGGCCGTGCTGGGCCACGAAATCGGGCATTACCTGCAACGGCATTCGCTGGAAAGGATGCGCGACGTCAAGGCGAAATCCGCATTCGGCCAGTTTGTCGGTTTGTTTGGTGCCGTCGGCGCCCTGGGACAGCTGGCGGTACTGGCCAGCGCCTTTGCCTATGGCCGCGACCACGAGCGGGAGGCGGACCGGATCGGTGCCGTGCTGATGCACCGGGCCGGGTTTGACGTCGGTGAAGCCGCGGTGGTCTGGCGCAACCTGCAGTCGGAACAAGCCGGGGCACCCGGTGCGGGCAAACCCAATCCCCTGTTTGCCACCCATCCTCCCAGCCCGGAGCGGGAGGAGAACCTGAGAAGCTACGCCAGCACCCTGCCCGGCGGCGACAAGGGCGAAGCGCCTTATCTGCTGCGGCTGCGTCCCCATCTCGACATGCTGTTGCAGGACGAAATCCACCGCGGGCAGTTCGGCGAAACGCTGGCGCTGTTTGCCAGACTGCGCCAGCGGGAGGAATTCAGCGCGCTGATCGACTTCTACCGCGGCGAGCTTTACCGCCAACGTGGCCAGGATGGCGATCAGGAACTGGCGCTGGCCGACTATCGTCGCGCCACCCAGGCGCCATCACCACCGGCCGCCGCCTTTCGCGGCATCGGCCTGATCGCCCGCCAGCGCGGCCGCAACGACGAAGCCCGCGCTGCCTTCAGCCGCTATCTCGAACTGGCACCGGAAGCCCCGGATGCCGCTTTCATCCGCAATTACCTGACGGAACTCCCTTCATGAAGCGTTATCTCGCCCTGCTGTTGCTGCTGGCACTCTCCGCCTGTGTGTCGATCAAGAAGGTTGAACAGGGGGAAAACCGGGTTGGGGAGCGGATGAGCGTCAATCTGGTCGGCCCGTGGAACCATCTGGACTTTCCGGCGATTCGCCCGGCTCAGTTATGGACGATGGAAGGCCGCAGCGTTGATGAATTCCTGATCTACTCCGGTATACGCGACGGTCAGGCCATGCACCCGGAAATGGGCGGCGGCAAGGAAAACATCCGGTTCCGGAGTGCGATGCAGACTGAAGATTTACTGCCGATGTTTGAAGCGGTGCTGAGCCGGGAAGGCGCAACGTTCAAGCTCTTGAAGCTGGAACCCTACCGGCTGGGTGGCCGCCCCGGCATCCGCTTCGAATATGAGCGCATCCGCAAGCAGGATAACGTGATCCAGCGCGGGCTTGGCTTCGCAGCGGTAGACCGGGGGGAACTGTTTGCACTGGTCTATCACGCCCCGCGCCTGACGTTCTTCCCCCGCCATCAAGCCACCGTTGAAGGCATCGCCCGCGACGCGCAGATCTACTGATCCAAGGCCACGTCGCAGTCGCAACCCTGCCCGGCGGCGATCCAGCGCCGTGCCAGCCGCTGCCATCGCGGCACCCAGGCTGCCGGCAAACCACGGATGAAATCTGCCGGCCGGCTCAGCAAGCCGCAGTGGTAACGCCCCTCCGCCGCCATCCACTCCAGAGCCGGACACGGCCCCCTGCGGCGCAGGAAACGCAGGCGCGCCAGCGGGCAGGTCTCCAGCGCGCAACACACCCCGCAACCATTGCACGCCGCGCCGACCACCGGCTTGGCCGGGGCGCGGGGGTGGAGGTGGATGATTTCGGGCATGGGGGAGGGGAATTACTTCGCCGCCGCCTGCCTGCACCAGCGCATTTCCGCCTCGCCCCGCTGCCAGCAGGGGCCTTGGCCGCCGGGTTTGGGGATAGGGGAGCCGTCGGGGTCGATGCGGATCACGCGGGTGGAGAGGGCGGCGATGCCCTGGCGGTCGATTTCGGTGAATACGGCCCAGCCGGTCAGGGTGTCTTCGTCCTCGAAGCTGTCGAACACGAAATTCCCCAGGGAATAGAGGATGGGTTTGCCCCGGTAAACCTCGAAATCCTGGACCACATGGGGATGACCGCCGATCACTGCGTCGGCGCCGGCATCGAGCAGCGCCCTGGCCAGCTGGCGCTGGCGGTTGTTGGCCTTGGGCATGAATTCCCGGCCCCAGTGCGGCACCACGATGACCACATCGGCACCGTCGGCGCGGGCGCGGGCGATGTCCAGCGCCGCCTGATCCGCGTCCAGCCAGGCGACGCCCGGCAGTTCCGGCGCGGCGGCAAACCAGCGCGGGAAGAAATCCAGATAGCCCAGCAGCCCGACTTTGACGCCGTTGCGTTCCAGCAGCAGCGCCCGGTGCGCCTCGCGCTGATCCCGGCCGCCGCCAAACGTCTTCGCCCCGGCCTGCTGCAGCGCGGCGAGGGTTTCGACGAAGTCGGCCCGGCCGAAATCGAGCGCGTGGTTGTTGGCCATCCCGGCCACCTCGAAAACAGTGGCAAACGGCCGCAAGGCTGATGCAGCCGTGCGGAAGGAAAAGGGTTTTTCCGGATCGGGCCGCCCGCTGCTTCCGGCGGAAGACTCGAAGTTGGCCACCCGGAAATCCGCTGCGGCCAGCATGTCCCGAACCTGCGCCAGCGGATCGCCGCCCCTGGCCAGCAAACGCCCGGTTCCCTCGGTCTCGGCCAGCATCACATCGCCGACGAAAGCCACGCGGGTGCTTTCGGCGTGGGCCAGCATCGGTGCCAGCGCCAGGCACAGCCCGGCAAGAAAGCCATTGCGCCAGCTCATTTCAGCGCTCCACATTCATAACGCAAACTCCGGCCCAGCCCCGGCTCGACCACCTCCACCAGCCCGGACGCAAAGGGTGCGTACAGCTTCTGCGCAGTAATGATCCGGAAATCATCGTCCGCCGCCTTGGCATGCACCTCCACCAGCACCCAGGCCCGCCGCCCCGCCGGCGCCGCCTGCAACAGCCGCACCCGAAACAAATCCATCTCCTGCCACACCCCACCCAGCGCGTCCGCCTCGGCCGGGGTCACCACCGTGGATTCCTCGCCGTTGTGCTCCAAGGTACAACTCACCTTCGGCGCAGCCAGTGCCCAGCAAGACGACAGTAGAAACAAACAGCCAAACAAAAACACTCGCACAAATGACTCCTGGGGCTGGCAATTAAAAAGCTCAGGCGCGAGGCGAGATTGCCTCTGAGCTAAGTCCAAATCTGCTCCGCTTGGCTAGAGGGACAGTACTTATTTTTTTGTC
>JBEBBF010000449.1:0-2511 GCA_041158545.1 Pseudomonadota bacterium
TGTCGGCCTTGTCGGCCGTCGGGAAGGTGCCCATGAGATAGCGCTGGATGTCCTGGTCGCTCAGCTCCAGCTTGATGCGCTCGCTCAGCCGGTTGGTCGAAAGCTGCCGGGCTTCCTGGTAGCTCTGGCTTTCCAGCTTGGTCCACAGCGTGGGAATGGCCACCAGCACGAACTCGCCGGGCGTGGTGTTGACCAGGCTCTTGAGCGTGTTCAGGCAGGCTTTGCCCAGATGGTGGGCCTCGTCGATGATCAGGCAGCGGCGTGTCGCGCCGAGCAGATCCTGCACGGTCTTCATGCGGTCGTAGCTGGCCGAAGGAAGTTCTGCGTCCTTGCCGCGGAATTTGCGGATGATCTCGCCGAGCATCACGGACGGCCGGTCTCCCCACACTTCCATGGCCTCCACATGCATCACGCGTGAACCGTATTTCGCGCACAGGATCTGGATGGCCGTTGTTTTCCCGATGCCGCTGTTGCCCTGCAGGATCACTACGCGGTTTGTGCCGGTGGTCTTCATCGTCTCGATAATGGCGCGGCGCAGATGGACGACCGCGCTGAGATCGTCGAAAAGGATTTCGGCCTGGCTATTTCCGGAAATCTCCTCGATCAGCGACCAGACGGCGCGGTAGTTCGCCAGCCACTGTTCGAGGTCGAGCTCGGAAACGTCGCCGCGCCGGATCAGGCCGTATGTCTTGTCCGATCCGAGGCCGCTGTACTCCCGCAGCATGGCGGAGGTCGTCTTGTTCCTGGCAGTCTGCCAGGCATGGATGCGGCCGGCGAGGTCGACGAGCTCGACCTTCATCGCTTCCATGTCGTCTTCGTTGTTGTTGTTCATGTGTGTGCTCCTTGCTTGACCTAGGCGGAGACGTAGAGCCCGAGCTCGCGTTCCGCCTGTTCGAAATCGTAGTCGTCCTGCGCCGGGGCGTCCGGCTCCGGCACGGTCGGCCTGGCCAGCGTGCCGATGCCGATCGCTTCGCCGCCTTCGTGGAGGGCCTTGCGCGCCCGAACGCCGCGTCCGTCGAACGCCGCCACCTGCGCACCGACGGCGGCGCGGGATGCGCGCTTGGCGGCGATGGCGTCGGCAATGCCGTCGTTGACGGAGACGGCCCAGACGCCGCGCGAATCTTTCACCAGTTCCGGCGCCGCGCTGATGCAGACGGCGGCGGCGTCGATCTCTTTTCCGGCCGGCATGTCGTGGAACGCCGCGGCCAGGGAAATGTGCGCGCCTTCGTGGATCCGGGCGGGATCGAAGCTGACTGTCACCTGCGCCCCGTCGAAGCGGTAGCCTTCGTCCGGCGCGAACATGTAGTCGTGCGGCCAGCCGAAGGGCGATTCCGTCCGCACGCGGACCATGCCGCGGCGCATCGTGCGGACCTCCCGCACGGGCAGCGCGTAGCGTTCGCGCAGCCCGGCCGGCAATTGGTGGAGTTTGGGATTGCCGTAGGCCTCGGCCGGCACCCACGGCGCACGGTGGCGGCTCTCGCAGCGTTCGGCGTTGCAGTAGCTGATGGCGCGGTCCAGGCATGAAAGAAACTCGGTGAGGTCCGGGAAGCAGTCGCGCGGATCGATCACGCCGTCGCGGGCCCGGCGCCAGTCCGCGTTCTCAGCAGCCATCTCGCCGCGGAACCGGCCGACCTGCCCGCGCGCCGGAAGGGAAATGCTCATGGCCGTCCACAGGCGGTTGAAAAATCCTTCCACGAGTTTCTGGTTTGGCCGGCCCTTGGCCGAAATCACCTGCACGCCCGCGGCCTTGAGGTACTCCAGCGTACGCTTGGCCTGCCAGGAGCCGCCTTCCATCACGCACTCCAGCGGCGAGCCGCCGGCCAGGCCCCAGACGTTGTCCAGCGCGGTCACCACATCCTCGGCGCGGTAGCCGTCCGAAGGCCGCATCACGTATTGGTAGCCGACGCAGAATTGCGTCGCGCAGTCGATGCCCAAAAGAAGCTGGAAGCGGGCGACGCGCACGCCCCAACGGTCGCTGCATGCGTCCCCGCCGCGCTGCCAGGGGACGACCACGCCGACGTTGACGCTCGCATCGTCCCACACCTGCCGCTGTCCGGGCGCCAGCGGGACGCCGTCCGATAGCCGCATCGTGTCCGGCGCGTAGATGCCGTCGTTCAAACCGGCCTTCTTGTCGCGGTATCTGGCCACTTCGGCGGCGGAGGCGCGGCATGCGCGGCGCACTTCCACGGGCAGGGCGTGCTTGCTCGCCCGCTCCTTCAGAATCGCTTCGCGGGTTTCCGGCCGCAGGCAGGATTCGGGATCCTTCGCCAGCCACCGCGCGGCCATCGTCATGCTGCCGCTGTTCGCGGCCATATTGCTGCGCAGATAGGCCCGGCGCAACGCCTCGGCCTCGGCATCGTCCAGCACGATCATCGCCGGCCGGCCGGACCGCTCGCGGTCAGCAAGCCCGCCCATGCCTTCATCCGCCACCCGTTCGGCCCACCGCTGATAGGAGGTCTGGGGCACCTGCGCCGCCGAACATGCCGCCTTTTCGTCCATGCCTGCCGCGAT
>JBEBBF010000450.1:0-2629 GCA_041158545.1 Pseudomonadota bacterium
ATGCTGGTCAGCAGAATCTCGCCGGCGCCCAGGCTTTCAACCTTTTGCGCCCACTCGATGGCGTCCAGCCCGGTGTTGTTGCGGCCGCCGTGGGTGAACACCGCCCACTTGCCGGGGGCAACCTGCTTGGCGTCGATGGCAACGACGATGCACTGGGAGCCGACCTTGCTGGAGGCTTCGGCCACCAGATCGGGGTTATTCACCGCGGCGGTGTTGATCGAGACCTTGTCGGCACCGGCGTTGAGCAGCCGGCGGACATCGGCCACGGCGCGGACGCCGCCGCCGACGGTCAGCGGGATGAAAACCTGCTCGGCGCAGGCTTCAACGATGTGCAGGATGATGTCCCGCTGGTCGGAGCTGGCGGTGATGTCGAGGAAGGTCACCTCGTCAGCACCCTGCTCGTCGTAGCGCCGGGCGATTTCCACCGGGTCGCCGGCGTCTCGCAAATCGACAAAATTGGTTCCCTTGACCACCCGCCCGGCGGTGACGTCGAGGCAGGGGATGATGCGTTTGGCGAGACTCAAAACTGGCTCCGGCGAAATGGAAGGATCAGGGGAATGGCTCAGCCCTGATCGGCTGCGGCCTGGGCGGCACGGAAATCAAGGGTGCCGTCGTAGATGGCCCGGCCGGCGATGCTGCCGACCACGCCCTCGCTCTGCACGGCGCAGAGCTTCCTGACGTCCTCGACACTGGAAAGACCGCCGGAGGCGATCACCGGTATCGTCAGCGCCTGGGCCAGACGGACCGTGGCTTCGACATTGACGCCGGTGAGCATGCCGTCGCGGCCGATGTCGGTATAGATGATCGATTCGACGCCGTAGTCCTCGTACTTGCGGGCGAGGTCGATGACGTCATGGCCGGTCAGCTTCGACCAGCCGTCGGTAGCCACCTTGCCGTCCTTGGCGTCCAGGCCAACGATGATGTGGCCGGGGAAGGCCACGCAGGCATCGCGCAGGAAACCGGGGTTCTTCACCGCCGCAGTGCCGATGATGACGTAGGAGATGCCGTCATCCAGGCAGCGCTCGATGGTGTCCAGGTCGCGAATCCCGCCGCCCAGCTGGACCGGAATTTCGTCCCCCACCACCGACAGGATGGCCTTGATGGCCGCTTCGTTCTTGGGTTTGCCGGCGAAAGCGCCGTTCAGGTCAACCAGATGGAGGCGGCGCGCGCCCTGGTCCAGCCAGTGGCGGGCCATGTCGGCCGGTTTTTCAGAAAAAACAGTGGCCTGCTCCATCAGGCCCTGCTTGAGACGAACGCACTGTCCGTCCTTGAGGTCAATGGCGGGAATGATCAGCATGAAAGGTATTTGGTGTGGATTTGTTGCAGGAAATGGTCGTCAGGGACGCCATTCGATGAAATTTTTCAGGAGTTGCAACCCATCCCGCGCACTTTTCTCGGGGTGGAATTGAACGGCAAAAATATTATCCCGCCCCACCGCACAGGTAAAGGGGAGTCCGTAGCAAGCCTGGCCGCGGACGAACTCCGCCTGTTCCGGCTGCACGAAATAGCTATGTACGAAATAGAAGCGCGCCTGGTCGGCAATGTCCCGCCACAGGGGATGTGCCTGCTGCTGCACCTGGTTCCAGCCCATGTGCGGCACCTTCAGCCGGCTGCCATCGGCGGCAAACATCTTTTCCGCCGGGAAACGCCGAACCTGACCGGAAAACACGCCCAGACCGGGGACGTCGCCTTCCTCGCTATGCTCGAACAGCATTTGCAGGCCGATGCAGATGCCGAGGAAGGGCTTGTCCTTCGCAGCCTGCAGCACCGCATCCTTCAGGCCACGCTCGGCCAGTTCGCGCATGCAGTCGGGCATCGCGCCCTGGCCGGGGAATACCACCCGCTCCGCCGCGGCGACCACCGCCGGGTCGGCGGTAACCACCACCGGGGTGTTGCCGGCAACATGCTCCAGCGCCTTCGACACCGAGCGCAGGTTGCCCATGCCGTAATCGATCACTGCAACCGTCATCACAGCACTCCCTTGGTTGAAGGCATCGTGCCGGCCATCCGCGGATCGGGCTCCGCGGCCATCCGCAGCGCCCGGCCGAAGGCCTTGAACACGGTTTCGGCCTGGTGATGAGCGTTGCGGCCACGCAGGTTGTCGATGTGCAGGGTCATGCCGGCGTGGTTCACCAGCCCCTGGAAGAATTCGCGGAACAGATCGACGTCGAACTGGCCGATCAGCGCACGGGTGAATTCGACGTTGAATTCCAGACCCGGCCGGCCGGAAAGGTCGATCACCACCCGCGACAGCGCCTCATCCAGCGGCACGTAGGCGTGACCGTAGCGGGTCAGGCCCTTCTTGTCGCCCCAGGCTTTGGCCAGCGCCTGCCCGATGGTGATGCCCAGATCCTCGACGGTGTGATGGGCGTCGATGTGCAGGTCGCCCACCGCTTCCACCTCGATGTCGATCAGCCCGTGGCGGGCGATCTGGTCCAGCATGTGGTCAAGAAAGGGAATGCCGGTGGCGAAGCGACCATGGCCGCTGCCGTCCAGATTCAGCTTGACGGTAATCCGGGTTTCCAGGGTGTTACGGGTGATTTCGGCTTGCCGCATGGTGCAGGAGGGAGTTCAAACGGACGGGCATGATACCATTTCGCCGTTTTTTTCAGCCCTTTCTCCCCCGCCA
>JBEBBF010000451.1:0-4893 GCA_041158545.1 Pseudomonadota bacterium
ATCGTCGGCAACTGGAAAACCTCCCCGAAGCCGCGCCCGCCCCGGTCCCGCCCGCCGGTCGGCCGGCCGCCCAGGGCAGCGAAGCCCTGCTGCTGCGCCTGTGGCAAGCGGTACTGCCCGGCGTCGCCATTGGGCGCGACGACAACTTTTTCGATCTGGGCGGCACCTCGCTGCAACTGATCCGGCTGCACGCGCTGCTGGAAAACGAGCTACCCGGCCGCCTGCAACTGGTGGATTTGTTCACCTACCCGCGCATCGCCAGCCTGGTGGCGCGGCTTGATGGCCAGCAGCACGTGCGCCCGGCCAACGCCAGCACCGCCAGCGCTCAGCGCAACGCCGGCCAGCGTGCCCAGGGTTTGCAGGGCGCGCTGCAGCGGGCCCGACAGCAGAAGCGCGCCTGATCCTTCCAGGGCCGCTGTCGTCATGGGCGGCCTGAACGCCGACAAGAGACCACCATGTCCGAGCCTTACGACCCCCCGCCGCTCCCCGAAGCCCTGCAAAACAGCATCGCGATCATCGGCTTGGCCGGGCGCTTCCCCGGCGCCGCCGACCTGAACCAGTTCTGGCAGAACCTCTGCGCCGGCGTCGAATCGATCAGCCGTTTCCGCGACGACGAACTGGAAGACCGCTTCCCGCCGGAAATCCACCAGGCGCCCAACTACATCAAGGCCCGGCCCATCCTGGACGGGATCGACCAGTTCGACGCCGGCTTCTTCGGCATGTACGCCAAGGAAGCCGAGCTGACCGACCCGCAGCACCGGCTGTTCCTCGAACTCGCCTGGGAAGCCCTGGAAGACGGCGGCTACGACCCGGCCCGTTACCCCGGCGCCATCGGCGTGTTCGGCGGCTGCAGCATGAACAGCTATTTCCTCAACCATGTCGGCGCCGAACGGGCGACGCTGGACGAGTTCACCAGCAGCTATCAGGTCGGCTGCTATCCGATGCTGGTCGGCGCCGGTCAGGATTTCCTCGCGACGCGGATCGCCTACAAGCTCAACCTGCGCGGCCCGGCGCTGACCGTGCAGACCGCCTGCTCCACCAGCCTGCTCGCCGTCGCCCAGGCCTGCCAGAGCCTGCAGCTTTACCAGAGCGACATGGCGCTGGCCGGCGCGGTGTCGATCACGCTGCCGCAGAAGCGCGGCTACCTGCACCAGGAAGGCGGCATGGTTTCCGAGGACGGCCACTGCCGGACCTTCGACGCCGCCGCCAGCGGCACGATTTTCGGCAGCGGCGCCGGCATCGTGCTGTTGAAACGCTACGAAGACGCCGTCGCCGACGGCGACCAGATTTACGCGCTGATCCGCGGCTACGGCCTCAACAACGACGGCGCCGGCAAGGTCGGCTTCACCGCGCCCAGCGTCGAAGGTCAGGCCGCGGCGATTGAAATGGCCCAGCAGAACGCCGGGGTTTCGCCCCGCTCGATCAGCTACGTCGAATGCCACGGCACCGCGACGCCGCTGGGCGACCCGATTGAAATCGCCGGCCTGACCCGCGCCTTCCGCCGGGAAACCGAAGACCGCCAGTTCTGCGCCGTCGGCTCGGTCAAGCCCAACGTCGGCCACCTGGACGTCGCCGCTGGCGTCGCCGGCCTGATCAAGACCGCGCTGGCCCTGAAGCACCGGCAACTGCCGCCGACCCTGCACTACCGCCAGCCCAACCCGCAGATCGATTTCCCGGCCTCGCCCTTCTTCGTCAATGCCCAGCTGCGCCCCTGGCCGGAGGGCGACAGCCCGCGCCGCGCCGGGGTCAGCGCCTTTGGCGTCGGCGGCACCAATGTGCATCTGGTGCTGGAAGAAGCCCCGAGCCAGCCGGAAGCGGCAGCACAAACCGGGCCGCAGCGGCTGCAGCTGTCCGCCCGCAGCCCGGCGGCGCTGGCCGAACAACGGCAACGCCTGGCCGACTGGCTGCAGGCGCGACCGCAACTGCCGCTGGCCGATGTCGCGCACACGCTGCGCCACGGCCGCCATGAATTCGAATTCCGTTGCAGCCTCGTCGCCGAAACCGTCGCAGAGGCCATCGCGGCGCTGCAGCGCGGCGAACCGCCCCGTTGCGACATCGGTCGCAGCCTCGGCCACGGGGTGCCGGTGGTGTTCATGTTCCCCGGCCAGGGCGCGCAATACCCGGACATGGGCCGCGGGCTTTACGACAGCGAGCCGGAATTCCGCCGCTGGGTCGATTACTGCGCCGCGACGCTGCAGCCCCTGACCGGCTACAACCTGCTGGAATGCCTGTACCCCGACAGCGCCGACCCCGCCGTCCGCGCCCAGGCCGGCGAACGCCTGCTGGCGACCGGCGTTGCCCAGCCGGCGATCTTCACCGTCGAATACGCCACCGCCCGGCTGTGGCTGAGCCGCGGCCTGCAGCCGGTGGGGATGATCGGCCATAGCGTCGGCGAATTCGTCGCCGCGGTGCTGGCAGAGGTGATCAGCCTGGAAGACGCGCTGGCCGTCGTCGCCGAACGGGGCCGGCTGATGCAGGCGCTGCCCGGCGGCGCGATGCTGGCGGTGCGGCTGCCGCTCGCCGAACTGCAGCCCCGGCTGACGCCGGAACTGGCCATCGCCGCGATCAATGGCCCGGCGCTGTGCGTCGTCGCCGGGGATTACGCCCCGGTTGCGGCGCTGGAAAGCCAGCTGGAGGCCGCCGGGGTGGTCAGCCGCCGGCTGCACACCAGCCACGCCTTCCACTCGCCGATGATCGAACCGATGGTGCCGGCGCTCGCCGCCCGGCTCGCCGAAATCAGGCTGTCGCCGCCCCGGCTCCCGTACATTTCCTGCGTCAGCGGCGACTGGGTCAGCGCCGAACAGGCGACCTCGCCGCAATACTGGGCGCGCCACGCCCGGGAGACCGTCCATTTCGCCGCCGGGATCGCCACGCTGATGCGCCCGGTCGAAGGCCGGCCGCAGCCGGTGCTGCTCGAAGTCGGCCCCGGCAACACCCTGGGCATGCTGGCCTTGCAGATTGGTCGCGGCCAGGGCTGGCGGGTCGTCGCCTCCTTGCCCGACCCCGGCCGGGATTGCAGCGATGCCGTCCAGTGGCAACGGGCGCTGGGCCAGCTGTGGCTGGCCGGTGTCGAACTGCCCGAGCCTGGCGCCGCCGCTGCCCGCCGGGTCTCGCTGCCGACCTATCCCTTTGAACGCAGCCGTTACTGGATCGACCCGGCGCCCGCCGCTGCATCGTCCGCC
The DNA here is from genome assembly GCA_041158545.1 of Pseudomonadota bacterium. Classification (GTDB taxonomy): domain Bacteria; phylum Pseudomonadota; class Gammaproteobacteria; order Burkholderiales; family Rhodocyclaceae; genus JBEBBF01. The sequence goes on from JBEBBF010000451.1 coordinate 3,183, forward strand.
ACATCGCCCGCTGCCGCACTGACCACCGCCTGCGCGCTGACCGCGCCGGCCACCGAACTCGTGATTGCCGCCGGGGCCGCCCCCCGGCCGGAGACTGCCATGTCCGCATCTGCTCCCACCGCCGCCGTCGCTTCCCCGGCGGACGTGCTGCGCCAGAAACTGCTCGACCTGATCGAAGACCTGTCCGGCGAATCCGTGGCCGGCGCCCCGGCCGGGCAAAGCTTCCTGGAAATGGGCTTCGACTCCCTGTTCCTCAGCCAGCTGGCGCAGAAAATCCAGGGGCAACTGAAGGTCAAGCTGACCTTCCGCCAGCTGCTGGCGCAATACCCGACGCTGGACAGCCTCGGCGCCTACCTGCTCGACAAGGTGCCGGCCGCGATGCTGCAGCCGCCGCCCGCCGCCGCAGCGGCCGCCAGCCCGCAGCCGAACCCGAACCCGCAGCCGAACCCGGCCCCGATGGCCGCCGCCAATCCCGCCGTGGCCCAAGCCGGCCTGCCCGCCGTCGGCGGCGGTGTCGAAGGCCTGCTGCAACAGCAGATGCAGGCGATGTCGCAACTGTTCGAGAGCCAGCTGGCCACGCTGCGCCAGCTGGGGCAGGGTGGGGCGCTCCCGGCAGCCGTCCTGCCGCCGCCGGCCCAGCCCGCGGTCGCCGCCCCGGCGCCCACCGTTCCCAGCGCCGAGCTGGGCGTTGGCGAAGAAAGCCGGCCGTCCCGCTTCCAGGTCTATCAGCCCGGCCAGAGCAGCACCGGCTCCGAGCTGTCGCCGGCCCAGCAGCAGCATCTGGCGGCGCTGATCGCCCGCTACACCGCCCGCACCCCCGGCTCCCGCGCCCGCACGGCGCAACACCGGCCGGTGCTGGCCGATCCCCGCGCTGCCGCAGGCTTCCGCAGCGAATGGAAGGACATGGTCTATCCCATCGTCGTCGAGCGTTGTGCCGGCGCCCACCTGTGGGACGTCGATGGCAATGACTACGTCGATCTGGTCAATGGCTACGGCCAGACCGCCTTCGGTCACGCCCCGGATTTCGTCGTCGCCGCGGTCAAGGCGCAGCTGGACAAGGGCTTCGCGATTGGCCCGCAGGCGGAACTCGCCGGGCAGGTCGCGGCGCTGTTCGCCGAACTGACCGGCAACGAGCGGGTGACCTTCTGCAATACCGGCTCCGAAGCGGTGATGGCGGCGATGCGGGTGGCCCGCACCGTCACCGGCCGCGACAAGGTGGTGGTGTTCAACGGCGACTACCACGGCCAGTTCGACGAAGTGCTGGTCAAGGGCCTGCGCCGGGGCGGCCAGCCCCGCTCGCTGCCGGTCGCCAGCGGCATCCCGGAAGGCTCGGTCGCCAACATGGTGGTGCTGGAATACGGCAGCACCGACAGCCTGAACTGGATACGCCAGCACGCCGACGAGCTGGCGGCGGTGGTGGTCGAGCCGGTGCAGAGCCGGCATCCGGCGCTGCAGCCCTGGGATTTCCTGCGCGAGATTCGGGCGATCACCGCAGCCTCCGGCACCGCCTTCGTGATGGACGAAGTGGTCACCGGCTTCCGCGTGCACCCCGGCGGCATCCAGGGGCTGACCGGCATCCGCGCCGACCTCGCGACCTACGGCAAGGTGGTCGGCGGCGGCATGCCGGTGGGCATCCTCGCTGGCCGCGCCGAATTCATGGACGCCCTCGACGGCGGCCCCTGGCAGTACGGCGACGACTCCTTCCCGGAAA
>JBEBBF010000452.1:0-7090 GCA_041158545.1 Pseudomonadota bacterium
TTCCCTGGGCAGGGTAAGCCGGGTTGCGCCATGGTGCCTTTGCGCGTCCCCGCCGATACCTGCCGGCTCAAGCCCCCGAGTCTGTCCGAGATTCAGGCGATTACCCGCTGTAGAAGGTCGCGGGCATTGTTGTGCACTGCGGCTATGGGATAATCCGCCGCTTCCCCCTACGCGGTTTTCCCCATGGCCAAAGCTTCCGCCCTTGAATTCAAAGGCGTTTCCCTGACTCTGATCCAGGTGCAGCTGCGCAGTTGCGCGCTGCCGGCGTTGCATCAGGCGCTGGCGGACCTTACCGGTAATGCGGCGGATTTCTTCGCTGACGATCTGGCGGTGCTGGATTTTGCGGGCTTGGAGGCGTGGCCGGAGAGTCTGGATTGGGAGGGGATGCGGCAACTGCTGCGCAGTTCCGGTCTGCATCCGGTGGCGACCCATGGTCTGCCCGCTGAATTGGCGGCGTCTGCTGCTGCTGCCGGGTTGCCGGCCCTGGCCGCCGGAGCGCTGAAGCGGCCGCCGCGCCCTGCGGCCAGGCCGGCGGCCGAGCCGGCTCCGGCTCCCGCTCCCGCGCCTGTTGCCGCTGCGCCTGCCCCGGTTGCCACGCCAGTTGCCGCACCGGTCGCTCCGGCGCCGGCTGCTGCCGCTCCGCAAGCGGCCCAGGCTCCGGTTTCGGCCACCACCGCGTCTCCCCGCCAGGGTGAGTTGAGTTTCAGCGAAGCGTCGGCGGCCGCGACGGCCGCGGCTTCGGCCCAGGAAGCGGCTGCCCGTCGCAGTCCTGAGCCGGCCGAGGCGCCTGCTGCGCCCCCGGTGCTGCCGCCCGCCGACGCGGCGATCATCGACAAGCCGCTGCGTTCTGGTCAGCGCTTTTACGCCCGCGGCCGCGATCTGGTGGTGCTGGCGATGGTCAGCTCGGGCGCCGAGGTCATCGCCGACGGCAATATTCATGTCTACGCGCCCTTGCGCGGCCGGGCTTTGGCCGGCGCCAGCGGCGACCGCAGCGCCCGCATTTTCACGACCTGCATGGAGGCCGAGCTGGTTTCCATCGCCGGTATCTACCGCACTTTTGAGAACGGCGTCCCGGCGCCGTTGCGCAAGGCTTCGGCCATGGTCAGCCTGGGCAGCGACCCGGCTTCCGATGCCCTGCAGGTCAAACCGCTCAGCCTGAGCTGAGCGACAACGCATCCCCTGAATCAACCTTAACCCAGCGAGAAAGCAAAGTGACCCGAATCATCGTCGTAACCTCCGGCAAGGGCGGGGTGGGCAAGACCACCACCAGCGCCAGTTTTTCCACCGGCCTCGCCCAGCGCGGCTACAAGACCGCGGTGCTCGACTTTGACGTCGGCCTGCGTAACCTCGACCTGATCATGGGTTGCGAACGCCGGGTGGTGTATGACCTGATCAATGTGATCAACGGCGAAGCCACGCTGACCCAGGCGCTGATCAAGGACAAGCATTGCGAGAACCTGCATGTGCTGCCCGCGTCCCAGACCCGGGACAAGGACGCGCTGACCGAAGCCGGCGTCGAGTCGGTGTTGAAGGAACTGGCGCACCAGGGCTTTGATTTTGTCGTCTGCGATTCCCCGGCGGGGATCGAGCACGGTGCAGTGATGGCGCTGACCTTCGCCGACGAGGCGCTGGTCGTGACCAATCCAGAAGTCTCCTCGGTGCGCGACTCCGACCGCATCCTCGGCATCATCCAGGCCAAGTCCCGCCGCGCCATCGAAGGCCGGGAGCCGGTCAAGTAGCATCTCCTGATCACCCGCTACAACCCCGGTCGGGTCGAAGCCGGCGAAATGCTGGGCTACAAGGACATCCAGGAAATCCTGCGGGTGCCGATCATCGGCGTGGTGCCGGAATCGGAAGACGTGCTGCAGGCCTCAAACCAGGGCACGCCGGTGATTCACCAGAAGGAATCCGACGTCTCCCAGGCCTACGCCGACATCGTCAGCCGCTTCCTCGGCGAAGACAAACCGCTGCGTTTCGTCGATTACCAGAAGCCCGGTCTGTTCAAGCGCCTGTTCGGAGGCAAGTGAAATGTCGCTACTGTCCATGCTCTTCGGCAACAAGCCGAAATCAGCCCAGGTCGCCAAGGAGCGCCTGCAACTGATCATCGCCCGCGAGCGGGACGGCAATTCCGCCCCCGATTTCCTGCCGCATCTGCAGCGCGACCTGATCAACGTGATCTCCAAATACGTCCCGATCAACCCGGACGACATCCGCGTCTCCCTGGAAAAACAGGACCGCTTCGAAGTGCTGGAAGTGAATATCGTCCTGCCGGAGAAGGGGCGGGACTGAGTTTTTCTGCGCGAAACAACAAGGCCCGCTGCGTGCGGGCCTTTGTCTGTGTGGTGAAAGATTCACTTGTTGACCCAGAAGCCTGTGCCATGCGCGGGCTGCCGTAGGCGCTTTTGAGTCCGGCTTGAATGGTTCGGATCCGCACCAGCATCGGACTATCGGACAGGCGCTTGCGATCCGGTGCGCCACCACTCTGCTGCCGGCGCCACTGAGCCGGCCTTCCGCCGCCGCCTTGACCCAGTTGCGCATGGTCTGGTCGCTCAGTCCAAGCTCCTTGCACACCGTGCCGACGCTTTGGCCATCATTGATCCGTTTGACCGCCAGTTCCTTGAACTCGGCCGTGTAGGCCTGCTTCGGCATCTTCATTTCCTGCCTTCCAAAAGTGAAGCCGATTTGATGTCACCCTTGGCAGACGAAATTTCGGGGGTGGGGGCTCAGGCAGCGGATCTGAGCGCTTCTTCCCGTGTAATGGGCACGGATGAAATGTCCTGAAATCCAGAATGATTGACCAGTCCGGGTAGCAGGATTTGTCACGTTTGCACCTGGAATGATGCCTTGGAAATAGACGGTGTTTCCCGGCGCAAGGTGGGGGAATTCGCTTGTCGGTTGCCTTGGGAAAAGCTGATAGGATGGGCCGCTGCCCGTAAGGGAAGGTGCCCAGAATTCCGGGAAAACTCAATAAAAACAGGAGACAAACCCCATGGGACCTCGTTCCATCTTTACCCGTCGCTCGCAGCGGCAAGCGGCTGTGGCCGGGCTGCGCAAGACCCCGCTCTCGCTGGCGCTGGCTGCTGCGCTGCCGCTGGTTTACGCCGAATTTTCCCCTGCATTGGCTGTGCCGCAGACGCCGGTGGTGATCAGCGATGGCGCAACGCTGAACCATAGCGCCAATCTTTCCGGGCTGTCCAGCAGCCAGGGCAATCAGGGCGCCCAGGGGGCAACCGGGCTGACCGGAGCGACCGGGGCAACTGGCGACATGGGGGCAGCCGGTCAGCATGGGATTGATGGGGCTGACGGCTGGCAGGTCAATCCCATGGGGGCAAGCGGAAGCGATGGGCAGGCCGGGGGTAATGGTGGCAATGGTGCTGCGGGTGCTACCGGCGCGGTGGGTTCCACCGGCGCAATGGGGGCAACCGGAGGAACCGGCGGCGAGGTATTCCGCTATAGCGGCACCGGGGCGACGACGGCGGTACTGAACCACACCGGCTCGGTGACCGGCGGGACCGGTGGCTTGGGGGGTGCCGGTGGGACTGGCGGAACCGGGGGCACGGGCGGAACCGGGGGCGCCGGGGGCGATGGCGGTGTCGGCGGCAATGGCGGTTACGGCGGCTACGGCTATTCGGATACCAATGGCGACGGTGGTGCCGGCGGGAACGGTGGCAATGGTGGCGCGGGCGGCAATGCCGGCAACGGCGGTGCCGGTGGTGTTGGTGGCCAGGGGGGCGTTGGTGGCCAGGGCGGCACGGGCGGCACGGGCGGTGCCGGGGTTTTGCAGACCGCAGGAAGCCTGCAGGTGGTGAATAGCGGTTCGATGACCGGTGGTAGCGGTGGCGCAGGCGGCAAGGCCGGTGCGGCCGGTACGGGTGGGGTTGGCGGTACCGCTGGTGCGGCAGGATTGGGCGGTAAAGGTGGAAGTGGTGGTGCTGGCGGTGATGGGGGTAACGGCGGCGATGGCAACGGCGGTGCGGGTGGCATCGGCGGCTTTGGCGGTTCCGGTCGGACTGGTGGCAAGGCGGGGGCAGCGGGCTTGGGCGGCGAGGGGACTGGCAAGGCCGGCAACAACGGTATTGCCGGCACCGCTGGGGACTCGCTGGGGGCAGCGCTTGATGGCAGCGCCGGCAAGGCCGGGGCAGGGGGAGTGGTCGGCAGCATTGGCACCAGCGGGGTGTCCGGCAACGGCGGCGCCGCGATTCTTTCCCAGGCTGGCAGCGTCCGCCTGGAGGTGCTGAATCAGGCCACCGGCGTGCTCACCGGGGGCAGCGGTAATACCGGTGGTGCCGGGGTTGAATCCAGCGCCACCACGTTGTCGGTCGACAACCGGGCGGGGGGCAGCATTTCAGGTGGCATCGGCGACAACCTTGGCGGCGCCGGGGTGCGACTGCTGGCGGGCAACGCGACGATCACCAACGCCGGGACGATCAGCGGCGGCACATCCGAAGGTCCCCAGGGCTATGGGATCGACGTGGTCGGCGGCACGGTGGATAGCCTGATCAATACCGGCACTCTCAGCGGTCTGGCCGGCATCCACAACGCCGGCACGATCACCACGCTGACCAATCGCCAGGTCGGACTGACCTATACCGGCACTGCGCCGGTCAATTACAACGTACAGATCGATGGTGCCGCGGCGGGCCAGTTCGGCACCCTGGCGGTCAAGAACTCCCCCAACTGGGGCATCGCCGGGCTGAACGTCGGCATCGCCAGCGGTTCAACCATCGCAGTCGGAACGACCTATCAGGACGTGATCCAGAAGACCGGGACGACCACCTTCGACAGCACGACCACCAAGACCGGCAGCTTCAGTTCCGGCGGCACCTACGCATTCAATCTGGTGTACGACGGGGCCAACTGGGACCTGACCGTGACCAACTTCTCCGGCTATCTGGCTGCGGCGACGGCGCTGCGCAATACCCCCGCTTCGCCGGCTGCGGCAATCCTTGATGCCAATCCGACGCTGAGTGCGCCCTTCGGGGCACTGGGTTCGACCCAGCAGATGTCCCAGGCGGCGTCGCAGACGCTGCCCTTGCTGCTGGGCAGCTCGATGGCGGCGACAAATGCGGCGCTGACCGGCATCAGCCGGGTGATTCAGGCCCGAAGCGGTTCCGCCCAGGGGCTGTCCTCCGGCAACGATTTCCTCGGCAACGAGAATTTCTGGATGAAGCCCTTCGGCAGCTGGACCGACCAGAATGACCGTAATGGCGTCGCCGGCTACTCGGCGCGGACCGGTGGCGTGGCCTTCGGGGTGGATCGGGCCATTTCCGAATTCACCCGTCTCGGTCTCTCTTTTGCCTATGCGGACGTCAGCGTGACCGGCAATGCCAGCGATGCGCCCAGCCACGCCCGGATCGGCGTCTATCAGTTGCTGGGCTATGGCAGCTACGTCCTCAGCCCCGACACCGAGCTGAACTTCCAACTGGGCCTGGGCCGCAACCGGAACACCGGCCAGCGCGACATCCTGCTGGCAAACCAGATCGCCCGCTCCCAATACACCAGCCAGGTCGTCAATTTCGCGCTGGGGCTGGGCAAGACCTATCGTCTCAGCGAGCGCACCAGCCTGCTGCCTTCGCTTCGCGCCGAATACACCCAGGTGCGGGATCAGGCTTACACCGAAACCGGTGCCGGCGTGCTCAACCTGATCGTCGATGGCCGGACCAGCAACGCCTTGATTCTGTCGGTGAATGGCAAGCTGGCCCACGAAATCAGCGATGACACCACTGTCAGCGCCAACCTCGGCGTCGGCTACGACACGATGAACAAGCAGGCGTCGATGTCCTCCGCATTCGCCGGGGCCGCCGGTACCAGCTTCACCACCAACGGGCTGACGACGGAACCCTGGCTGCTGCGTTTCGGCCTGGGCATCGCCAAAAAGACGGCCAGCGGCATGGACCTGAACCTGCGCTACGACGTCGAACAGCGTCAGGGCTACGTCAACCAGACGGCCTCGCTGAAGCTGCTGTGGCCGTTCTGAGGCAAAAGGGCGCTGCCCATCCTGCGAAAGAGAGTGCGGGGCCATGACTGATCCGCGCTCCCCGGAGGCGGGTATGACGCGCCAGCGGGCAGCCTTGATGAGCCGGGTCTCGCGCCGGGTTGCGAGCGAAGGCCAGCTCACGCTGCCTGCGGTCCCGGAACTGGTCGATGACTACACCCAGCGCTGCCTGCAATTGTTTGCCGCGCTGGGGCGCAGTTTCAGTGCGGAGGAAGCGGCCGGTCTGCGGGCGGCCCTGGCCAGCCAGCTTGATGCGGCTTTTGAGGTATCGCACCGTTCCAGCATCGTGGTTCGCTACCGGGCCGAAATGGGGCAATTGCTCAGTTATTGGGTGTCGCCTCTGGTCTGGTCGCTGGAGGCGCTCTACGCGCAGTGGCTGACGAACCGGGAGCCGCCGCTGTTTGGCAACACCGCCGACGCCCGGGTCTGTGATCTCTCGGCGGAACAGGCGGAGCCGGCGGCCTGCCCGGTGCTCGACATCGGCGCCGGAACCGGCCGCAATGCGCTGGCGCTGGCCCGCCGCGGCCACCCTGTCGACGCGCTGGAGCTGAACGCAAGCTTTGCTGCCCAGTTGCAGGACGCCGCCCGGCAGGCGGGGCTGCGGATGCGGGTGATCAACGCCGACCTGTTTGCCGCCCGCGCCCAGCTGGGGCGGGAATACGGCCTGATCCTGGCATCCGAAGTGACGTCGGACTTCCGGTCCGTCGCGGAATTGCGCGGTCTGCTGGAACTGGCCTGCGACGGTCTGCGCCCCGGTGGCCTGTTGGTGCTGAACCTGTTTCTGTCCCAGCCGGACTATCAGCCCGACCCGGCCGCCGAGCAGTTTGCGCAGCAGGTCTATTCCGGATTTTTCAGCCGCGCCGATCTGGAGGTCGCCTGTGCCGGGCTGCCGCTGGAGCGGGTTTCGGACGAACTGGTGCTCGACTACGAAAAGGCCAGGCTGCCGGCCGATTCCTGGCCGCCGACTCCCTGGTATCTGGACTGGGTGCAGGGCCGGGATGTGTTCGATACGGATGGCGCCGGGCCAATAGCCCTGCACTGGCTGGTATGGCGACGCAGTGCTTGAGCGATCTCGCCGGGCTGGGTGAAAGGGCA
>JBEBBF010000453.1:0-5634 GCA_041158545.1 Pseudomonadota bacterium
CGGGCAGGATGACCTTGCCGAAGGTGTCGGCAAAACCAATGATCAGCGCCGCCGACAGGGCGCCCCAGACCGAACCGATGCCGCCGATCACGACGATCACGAAGGAAATGATCAGCACATGGCTGCCCATGTTGGGGAACACCGAGGAAATCGGTGCCGCCAGCATCCCGGCCAGCGCCGCCAGCGCCACGCCCAGCGCGAACACCACCCGGTAGATCAGGTTGATGTTGATCCCCAGCGCCTCGACCATGGTCCGGTCGTGGTTGCCGGCGCGGATCATCATCCCCAGCCGGGTGCGCTGGATCAGCAGGTAGAGGCCGATGGCCAGCACGATGCAGACCGCGGAAATCGCCAGCCGATACACCGGATAACTCAGCACATCGCCCAGCGGAATCGAGCCGGACAGCCATTCCGGCATCGCCACGCCATGGACGTCGTCGCCGACCAGCAGGCTGCGCGCCTCCTCGAAGATCAGGATCAGGCCATAGGTCAGCAGCACCTGTTCGAGGTGGTCCCGCTTGTAGAGATGGGCAAACAGCGCCCATTCGAGGAAGGCGCCGAACAGCAGCGCCAGCGGGATGCCGCAGAGGATCGCCAGGAAAAGATTGCCGGTGACGCCGACCAGCACGAAGGCGAGGTAGGCGCCCAGCATGTAGAAGCTGCCGTGAGCCAGGTTGATGATGCCCATGATCCCGAACACCAGCGTCAGCCCGCTGGCGACCAGGAACAGCAGCAGCCCGTACTGCAGCGCGTTCAGTGTCTGTATCAGGAAGGAAACGAAATCCATGCGGGTCCCCTGCCAGCCCCCGGAAAGGGGCTGGATTCGCAGTACAACGGTGGGAAGAAAGACGAAGCGGCCTTGAACGGAACGCCTGGGGCGTCGCGACCTGGCCGCAACGTCCCGGCCGCAGCGGCTTAGAGCTTGCAGCCGCGGGCCGGGTCGGCCAGCGCCTTGATCGGGGTGCCGATCACCTTGTTCTGGGTTCCCGAAACCTGGCGCAGGTAGATGTCCTGCACCGGGTTGTGCGCCCGGGACAGCGTGAAGGGGCCGCGGGGGCTGTCCACCTTGGCCGCTTCCATCGCCTTGATCAGCGCGTCCTGCTGGCTGTTGTCGCCCTTCACCGCGGTCAGGCCGGCGCCGAGCAGCTGGGCCGCGTCGTAGCCCTGGACGGCGTAGACATCCGGCTGCAGCTTGTAGGTCTTGGCGTAGTTCAGCCGGAAGGCGTTGTCCCGCTTGGTTTCCAGGCCGTCGGCGTAGTGCAGCGTCGTCAACAGGTCCTTGCCGGCGTCGCCCATCGCTTCCAGCGTGCCATCGGTCAGGAAGCCGGAGGCGTAGAGCGGGATCGAGGCTTTCAGCCCGGAGGCAGCGTAGTCGCGGACAAACTTGGCGGCGCCGGCGCCGGCGAAGAAGACATAGACGGCGTCCGGCTTCAGCGCGGCGATTTCGGTCAGGAAGGGCTGGAACTCGACATTGGGGAAGGGCAGGGTCATTTCCTTGACCACCTTGCCGCCGGCCTGCTCGAAGGATTCCTTGAAGCCCTCGACCGACTGCAGGCCGAAGGAGTATTTCCAGGTCAGCGTCACGACCTTCTTGATGCCCTTTTCGGCCATGACCTTGCCCATCGCGTAGGACGGCTGCCAGGCGGAGAAGGAGCTGCGGAAGATGTTCGGCGCGCAGAGCGGGCCAGTGATTTCGTCGGCGCCGGCATTGGGGACGATGAACAGCGTCTTGGTTTCCCGCGCCACCTTGGCCATCGCCAGCGCGACGCCGGAATGCACGGTGCCGACCAGCACATCGACCTTGTCGCGCTTGACCAGCTTGTTGGCGTTTTCCGTGGCCTTGGCCGGGTCGGATTCGTCATCGACGCTGTAGTACTCGATCTCCCGGCCGCCCAGCTTGCCGCCCTGCTCATTGACGTAGAGCTTGAAGCCGTTGGTGATGGCGTTGCCCAGCGAGGCATAGGTTCCGGTGGCCGGCAGCATCAGCCCGACCTTGAGTTTTTCCGCCGCGTCGGCGGTGGCGGCCAGCAGGGCATTGCCGGCGAACAGCGCGGCCAGGGCGCTCAGCTTCAGGTGGTTTTTCTGCATTTGTCTCTCTCCTTGGGGGGGTGGATTACCAGGCCCGTTGCCGGTTGGCCTGGAAGGCGGCGTCAATGGTTTCCCAGTCTTCAGCGGTCAGGTATTCGGCGGCCAGCGGCAGCACCCGCTTTTCCTCCTTGGCCATGTGGCTGAAGTAGAAGTCGGCGTAGGCGCGCAGCGCGGTCTCGAAGGCGTCGATGTCCAGATCCTTCTTGTAGCTGGCCAGGGCCAGGCGCAGCTGCTCCAGCAGGTCGCCGCCGCGGGCGTGCTCTTCCTGCAGCTCGTCGAGGATGGCGTTGGCCAGGTCAGTGCGCTGGCGCAGGAAACGGAACAGGTATTCGTCTTCCTTGGGGTGATGCAGCCGTTCCGGGTAGGCCTCGATGTAGTCGAACATGGCGCTGAACAGATGCACGTCCGGCTCCATGTCGCCGGTCTTGATCGCGGTGACGTTGTTGAGCAGGCCCTTGACCACGGAGGCCATCGAGCGATGCTCGTCCTTGATGATGGCGATGGCGGATTGCATGGGGGAGTCTCCGGTTTAGCTGTGGCGGGCGCGCAGCTTGAAGCGCTGGATCTTGCCGGTCGCCGTCTTCGGCAGTTCCTCGACGAATTCGAACCAGCGCGGGTATTTGTAGGGGGCGAGCAGGGATTTGACGTGCAGCTTCAGGGCTTCGGCCAGCTCGTCGCCGGGGCGCTGGCCGGGCTTCAGCACGATGTAGGCCATCGGCTTGATCAGCTTGTCGTCGTCCTCGCGACCAATCACCGCCGCCTCCAGCACCGCCGGGTGGGTGATCAGCGTCGATTCGACTTCAATCGGCGAGACGTAGATGCCGCTGACCTTCAGCATGTCGTCGGAGCGGCCGGAATAGACGAAGTAGCCGTCGGCGGTTTCCGAGTATTTGTCGCCGCTGCGGGTCCAGGGGCCCTGGAAGGTGTTGCGGCTCTTGTCCCGCTGGTTCCAGTAGCCGGTGGCGGCGGTGGGGCCGTTGATCTGCAGTTCGCCGACTTCGCCGCGGGTCACCGGCTGGCCGTCTTCATCGACCAGGCGGATCTGGTAGCCGGGCACCGGCTTGCCGGTGGTGCCGTAGCGGACTTCGCCCTGGCGGTTGGACAGGAAGACGTGGAGCATTTCGGTCGAGCCGATGCCGTCGAGGATGTCCACGCCGAAGTGCTGGCTCCAGCGTTTGCCGATCTCCTCGGGCAGCGCTTCGCCGGCGGAGGTGCAGATCCGGAAGCGCATGCTGTCCCGCGCCGGCAGTTCCGGGCTGGCCAGCATGGCGGCGTAAAGGGTGGGGACGCCGTAGAACAGCGTCGGGCGGTGCTGCAGCAGCCGCTCGAATACCGAAGCCGGGGTCGGCCGTTCGGCCATCAGGATCGTCGTGGCGCCGACGGCCATCGGGAAACTGAGGCCATTGCCCAGGCCGTAGGCGAAGAACAGCTTGGCGGCGGAAAACACCACGTCGTTTTCGCTGATGCCCAGCGTCGGGCGGGCGAACAGTTCGGCGGTCTGGATCATGCTGCCATGGACATGCACCGTGCCCTTGGGGGCGCCGGTGGAGCCGGAGGAGTAAAGCCAGAAACAAGGCTCGTCCGGGTGGGTGTTCACGGCATGGAATTGTTCGGATTCCTTGTCGAGCAGGGTTTGCAGCGCGTTGGGGTCGGATTTGCCGCCCCCGGCGACGACCAGCCGGCGCAACAGCGGCAGCTTGCTGACCAGCGGCTCGAACAGCGGCAGCAGCGCCGCCGAAACCACGGCGACCGGGGCGCGGCAGTCGCCGAGCATGTATTCGTAATCGCCGGCGGTCAGCAGGGTGTTCACCGCGACCGGCACGACGCCGGCCTTGATCGCGCCAAGGAAGACCGTGGGGAAATCGACCGTGTCATGGACGCAGACCAGGATGCGCTGCTCCGGGACCACCCCCAGTTCCCGCAGCAGGTTGGCGAAACGGTTGCTGCGCCGGTCGAGTTCGGCGTAGGTCAGGCTGCCGCGGTCGTCGATGAACGCGGGCTTGTCGCCGCGGCCGGCGATCAGGTTGCGCTGGATCAGGTCGTAGGCCGCGTTGTAAGGCCGCGGGATGTGGATTTGCGGCGGGCTGACGCTGTGGTCGGCGCTGCTCAGGTTAGGCATGTTGTCTCCTTTATCTTTTTTCGAGTCCTGCCGGGCGGGGGCTTACTTGCGGGTGAATTCGATGGCGCCCTCCGGCAGCAGATAAAGCACATGGGCCCGGCCGCCGCTGACGGTGGGGCAGTGGGCGCTGTCCGGGCCATAGACCAGCCAGCCGGCGGGCTGGCCGTCGAAACGGGCCTCCGCGTCCAGCGGCATGATCAGGTCGATCTCGCCGTTGGGGTGGCGGTGGTGCGGGCCGACCACGTCCTGCATCTCGACCACGTCGATGCTGAAGCCGTGCAGCTCCGGGCCGGGCTTGGCGACCCGGCCGAAGCGGATGCCGCCGTGTTCCATCTTGCACATCCAGCCGGCGGCGACCCCGGCGCGGCAGCCGGCGACGATGGCCGCATACACCGGGCCGTCGGCGGGAAATTCCCGATTCAGCAGCTCGCCCAGCGCCGCATCGACGGGCAGACCGGCGATGCGGCCGGTGACCTGGGCAATCAGGGCGGTGAATTCCTGTGGGCTCATGGGTCTCTCCTGTCAGGCGGTGAGCAGCCGGGCGTCGGCGCCGTCGGCCTTGAGTTGTTCGATCAGGGCCTTCGGACCCTGCAGCACCATCCGGCGGTGGTAGAACAGCAGGCCGCGCAGGCCGCCCAGTTCCTCGCCGCCACCGGCCCGGCCGGCGCCGCCATGCAGGCAGCTGGGGACCACGTTGCCGTGGCCGGTGTGGCCGCTGCCGACCGTGCCATCGACCACCAGCAGGCGGCCGTGCAGGTCGGCGATGCCCAGGCTCAGCGCCAGCGTGAATCCGGCGTCGTCGGAGAAGATTGAGGCGACCAGCGAGCCGCGGCCGCGGCGGGCGAGGGAGATGGCTTCGGCGGTGTCGGTGTAGGAAATCAGCGTCGCGACCGGGCCGAAGACTTCGATGTCGTGCACCCGCCGGGCGTCCAGGCCCCTGCGGCTCTTCAGCAGGGTCGGCGGGACGAAGGCGGCGGAAGCGGGAGCGTCAATCGGCGTGAAGCCGGCGTCGCCGCCATGGACCACGTCGCATTCCTCCTGCAGCAGCGCCAGCCCGGCCAGCGCCGCGTCCCGCTGTTCGCGGCTGACCAGCGGCCCGACCCGGACCCCGGCGCTGCGCGGGTTGCCGACCGGGTAGCCGGCCAGCTTGGCGGAAATCGCGGCGCCCAGTGCGTCGATCACGGCGGCGGGCGCCAGGATGCGGCGGATCGCCGTGCATTTCTGGCCGGTCTTGATCGTCATTTCCCGGACCACTTCCTTGACCAGCAGGTCGAACAGCGGGCTGCCCGGCGCGGCCTCGGGACCGAGAATCGCCGAATTGACGCTGTCGGCCTCGATGTTGAGCCGGACCGAGCGGGCGACCACCGCCGGATGGGTGCGGATGCGGGCGGCGGTGTCGGCGGAACCGGTGAAGGAGACGACGTCGC
>JBEBBF010000454.1:0-2574 GCA_041158545.1 Pseudomonadota bacterium
CGGTCGAGGGCCAATACACCGCCAACGACTGGTCCAAGTACGCCAGCTTCACCCCGACCCAAGCCGTGGCCCCGGACGCCCCGCTGCTGCTGGCGGAAGTCCAGCGCCGGGACATCCGCGCCGAAGCCTGGGATGCGGCGCAAAAGGTCAAGGCCATGCTGGCCGAGTACCGGATCAGCGTGCCCGGCGGCGTCGATCTGGAACTGTCGCACCACTACGGCATCGAGCGCTTTCACGAATTCGGGCTGACCCTGCTGACCATCGTCAATCGCGGCTACTGCAAGAAACTGCTGGTCTGCCTGCCCGGCCAGCGTCACCCGGAACAGTTCCACCGCCAGAAGGAAGAAACCTTCCACATCCTGCACGGCGAAGTCGAACTCACGCTCAACGGCCAGACCCAGCTTTGCCGGGCCGGCGAAGTGGTGCATATCGAGCCGGAAGTCCGCCATGAATTCTTCAGCCACGGCGGCGCCATCATCGAGGAAATTTCCTCGACCCACTTTGCCAACGACTCCTTCTACACCGACCCGGCGATTCACCAGAACGCCAACCGGAAAACCCTGCTGACCTACTGGATGGTCTGAAAACCGCCATGACTGCTCCCCAGCCCGCCAACCCGAGCCCGACGCCCTGCCGCGTCGCCGATTTCATCGCCGACTTCGTCGCCCGCCAGGGTGTCGGCGAAGTCTTCCTGCTGCCCGGTGGCGGCGCCATGTATCTGGTCGACGCCATGGGCCTGCACCCGCAGCTGCGCGCCGTGGCCTGTCTGCATGAGCAAGCCGCGGCGATTGCCGCCGAAGCCTATGGCCGCAGCCATCCGTCCGGGCTGGGCGTCGCCGTCGTCACCACCGGCCCCGGCGCCACCAACGCCATCACCGCCGTCGCCGGCGCCTGGATCGAATCGGTTCCGCTCCTGATCCTGTCCGGTCAGGTCAAACGGGCCGACATGCTGGGCCAAAGCCCGCTGCGCCAGAAGGGCGTGCAGGAAGTGGACATCGTCGGCATGGTCGGCGGCATCACCAAGTACGCCAAAACCGTGCAGCGGCCGGAGGACATCCGGCTGGAACTGGAAAAGGCGCTGCATCTGGCCCACGCCGGGCGCGGCGGCCCGGTCTGGCTGGACATTCCCCTCGACGTCCAGGGCGCACCGATCGACCCGCAAACCCTGTGCGGCTACCAGCCCGAAACGGCAGCCAGCGCCGACACGGCGGAGCTGGAGCAGGCGGTCAGCGGCTGGCTGCAACGGCTGCAGCGGGCGGAACGGCCATTGATCCTCGCCGGACACGGCGTGCGCCTGGCCGGTGCCGCCGCGCTGTTCCGCCAGGTCGTGGATCGGCTGGGCATCCCGGTGGTCAGCACCTGGAACGCGATGGACCTGCTGCCCTTCGACCACCCGCTGAATGTCGGCCGCCCCGGGGTGGTCGCCCTGCGTGCGCCCAATTTTGCCGTCCAGAACTGCGACCTGCTGCTCTGCCTCGGCTCCCGGCTCGACAACATCATCACCGCCGACAACCCCCGCGGTTTTGCCCGCGCCGCAGAAAAAATCGTCATCGACGTCGATCCCCACGAGATCGCCAAACTGGAGATGACGCTGGCCGCCTCGGCCGCCGCCGATGCCGGCGATTTCCTCCGCGCCGTGCTGGCCCGTCTGGACAAGGCCGCCCCCGAAACGGCCGGCTTCGCGCCCTGGCGCGCCCGCTGCGAGGACTGGAGAACCCGTTACACCGTCAACGACGGCCAGCCGCTGCCCGACACCCGCCCGATCAGCCATTACCGTTTCGTCGACGCCCTGTCCGAGGCGGCGCCGCCGGACACCCAGATCAGCACCGGCAGTTCCGGGCTGGCCATCGAAGTCCTGTACTCGGTCTTCCGTAACAAGCCAGGCCAGCGCATTTTCCTGACCTCCGGCCTGGGCGCGATGGGTTATGGCCTGCCGGCGGCCATCGGCGCCTGCTTTGCGATGGGCCGGCGACCGATGATCGCCGTGGAAAGCGATGGCAGCCTGCAGCTGAACATTCAGGAGCTGGCGACCTTGCGCGCCTTCAACCTGCCGATCTGCCTGGTCATCATGAACAACGGTGGCTACTGCTCGATCCGCAACACCCAGCGCAACTATTTCCAGGGGCGCTACGTCGGTACCGGCCCGGAAGCCGGCCTGCTGTTGCCGGATCTGGCCCGGGTCGCCGCCTGCTATGACCTGCCCTTCCTGCGGCTGGACGATCCGCTGAACCTGGAAACCGCACTGAAAGACGCCTTTGCCCAGCCGCGGCCGCTGCTGGTCGAAGTGATGCTGACCCCGGACGAAACCCTGTCGCCCAAGGTCGCCGCCTTGCCGCAACCGGATGGCTCGATGCTGTCGATGCCGCTGGAAGACATGTCGCCGCTGCTGCCTCTGGCGCAACTGCAGCAGGAAATGCTGATCCCGCTGCTGCCCGGCTCCTACCTGGCCCGGCCTGATACCCCGGCTAGCGCTGCCTGATGCCCCCTGTTTTTCCTGATTCCCCGCCTCACGCCCCCCTTTCTGCGCAAGCCTGCCGGGTCTGCGGGCAAGCCTTGTTGCCGGAGCCGCTGCTA
>JBEBBF010000455.1:0-2963 GCA_041158545.1 Pseudomonadota bacterium
CGTGGTGGTCATCAACTTCCTCAACCAGAAGAACGAAGCCGACCGCCGGGTGCTGGAGCTGCTACAGGACAAGTTCCAGCTTTTCGATGGCGTCTTCGGCGCCTCGGATCAAGTGCTGGGGCGCATCGAAAGCGGCATTGATTTCGAGAAACGCATTGCCGAAATTTACGACCGCTGCCGCAACGCCAAAGACATCGAAGCCGCCTTCTCCGCCCTGCGGGCCGAACTGGACGCCGACATCCAGGCCCGCATGCAGGAGACAGAGCGGCTATTGCTGGAACATTTCGACGCCGACATCCACGAACTCCTGAAGAGCCACAAGGAGAAGGCCGAGAGCCAGCTTGACCGCATCACCCGGCTTTTCTGGCGCCTGACCCAGTTCATCCTGGCCCGGCTGGCCCGTTTCGACAGCAACAAGCTGGCCTTCGAACTGGAATTGCCGCCTCTGGCCAAGATTCCGCCGGGCCATTACCAGCTCATCCGCAAGGGGGAACCGCCCCAGGCGCCGGAACACGCCCGCATCTACCGCCTCACCCATCCCCTGGGCGAATACGTGCTGGACCAGGGCCGGAACAGCGAGACGCCGTGTGCCACCCTGCATTTCGACTACCAAGGGCAGAAGCCCCGCATCAGCGCCCTGGAACCCCTGCGGGGCCGCCAGGGCTGGCTGCGACTGGACTTGCTGGCGCTGGACAGCTTCCAGCAGGAAGAGCATCTGGTGTTCACCGCCCTCACCGACGAAGGCGAATTGCTGGATCAGGAAACCTGCGAAAAGCTGTTTCAGCTTCCAGCCCGCAGGGAAACCCTGGCTGCCATTGCGCCGGAAAGCCTCACCGGCAATGCCAGCCGCCGCCTGGAGGCCACCCTCAGCCGCGCTCTGGAACAAAACGACAAGTTCTTCCAGCAGGAACGGGACAAGCTGGACGCCTGGGCGGAAGACCGGGTGCTGGCCGCAGAGCAGGCCCTGCAAGACACCAAGCTCAAGCTGAAAAGTCTGAAACGTCAGGCTCGTCTGGCCCAGGGCATCGAAGAATCCAAACGCTTGCAGGATGAAACCCGCAAGGTGGAAGCGGAGCAGCGCCGCCAGCGCCAGGAAATCTTCAAAGTAGAAGACGAAATCGAAGCCCGCCGCGACGCCCTCATCGCCGCCCTGGAAAAGCGCATGCACAAAGCCAGCCACCGCCATGCCCTGTTCACGGTGCGTTGGTCGGTAGCGTGAGGGGCAGAAGGGCCGCCTTTGTTGGAATACATCCTGAGCACAACAGCGACATGTTTCGGGAATTGAGTTTTTGCGACATGTCTGCCCGATATGTCGCCGTTGACGACATGTCAATAAAACGTGTCGCAATTTATTAATAATTGCGACACGTTTTATTGACCCGGTGCTGCCCAAGCCTTAAGCTGCATCGCTTGGCAACACCGTGCCCCCTCCCGGAACCTTCACCGCCATGAACGAAGCACCCGTCGCCTGGCAGCCTGGCAAGCCCTATCAACAAATGCCCCTCTTGCCGCCACCTGGTGTGGACCTGGAGACCAAGGCGGTACTCAAACGCTGCATCCTGGCCCGCACCGCCCTGGCGGAACTCAAACAGGCTGCCGAGTTGATCCCCAACCAGGCCATGCTCATCAACACCCTGCCGCTCCTGGAGGCCAAGGACAGTTCCGGGATCGAGAACATCGTTACCACCACGGACAAACTGTTTCAGCATGCTCAAGGCGAAGCGACGGCCGACCCCGCCACCAAGGAAGCCCTGCGCTACCGGAGCGCCTTGTATCAGGGCTTTCAGTCTCTGACCGCCAAGCCGCTGTGCACCACCACCGCAGTAGACATCTGCCGCGCCATGAAAGGCGTGGCCATGGACATCCGCGCCACACCCGGCACCCAGCTCATCAATGATCGAACCGGCGAAATCATCTACACCCCGCCGGAAGGCGAAGCCACGCTGCGGGACCTGCTGGCCGACTGGGAGCGGTTTCTGCATAACGAAACCGAACTGGACCCCCTCATCCGCATGGCCGTGGGCCATTACCAGTTCGAGGCCATCCACCCTTTCACCGACGGCAACGGGCGCACCGGACGAGTTATCAATATCCTGTATCTCATCCAGGAAAACCTGCTGACGCTACCCATCCTCTACCTCAGCCGCCATATCATCGCCCACAAGGCTGAGTACTACCGCCTGTTGCTCGACGTCACCCGCAACGGCACCTGGGAAGCCTGGATACTCTTCATGCTCGATGCCATCGCCGCCACCGCCGCCTGGACCACCGCCAAGATCGGCGCCATCCGCCGTCTGGCGGAACACACTACCGACCATGTAAAAGCCCGCCTGCCCAAGATTTACAGCCGGGAACTGGTGGATGTGGTCTTCGAGCAACCCTATTGCCGCATCGCCAACCTGGTGGAAAAGAACCTCGCCCAGCGGCAGGCCGCCTCCCGCTATCTGAAGGACCTAGCCGCCATCGGTGTGCTCAACGAAATCACCGCCGGCAAGGAAAAGCTCTTCATCCATCCCAAGCTGATGACCCTCCTCAGCCGCGACAACAACGAATTCACCACCTACGCCTGATCCTGGACCCAGACCCATGAGCAAATACAACGAACTCGTCAGCAAACTCCGGGAAATCTTCCAGATCGACCGCCCCGAGCTGGATTTCGGCATCTACCGCATCCTCAATGCCCGCGCTTCCGAGATCAACGATTACCTGGACAAGCGCCTTCAGGCGAAAGTGCGGGCTGCCCTCGCCAGCGGCAATGCGGCCCAGCGTGAGCATGTGGCGCGGGAACTCCAGGAAAAGGAAGCCCAGTACGCCGCCGACGGCATGAATCCGGACACGGTGCCCAAGGTCATCGAGCTGCGCCAGAAACTCGCCGAATACGACACCGGCGCCAATGAGCACGAGGACAAGGTGTTCAGCCATCTGCTGGCCTTCTTCTCCCGCTACTACGAGAGCGGCGATTT
>JBEBBF010000456.1:0-4687 GCA_041158545.1 Pseudomonadota bacterium
CGATCGAGATGGTTGGCGGGCGGGCGGTGCAGGCCACGCTGCGCTTTCCCGATTACCGGCCGGATTGGGACGAGGTGCGGCGCCTGATCACGCCGCGGACGCGGATGATCCTGATCAACTCGCCGCACAACCCGACCGGCAGCCTGCTGGAGCGGGCCGATCTGGATGAACTGGCGGCGTTGCTGCGGGATACGGGCATCGTGGTGCTGTCGGACGAGGTGTATGAGCACATCGTGTTCGATGCCGAGCATGCCGGGGTGGCGGCGCATCCGGAGCTGCGGGAGCGCAGCATCGTGGTGTCGTCCTTCGGCAAGACGTATCACATCACCGGCTGGAAGATCGGCTATGTGGTGGCGCCGGCGGCGCTGATGCGGGAGTTCCGCAAGGTGCATCAGTTCAATGTGTTCACGGTGCATGCGCCGTCGCAGCTGGCTCTGGCCGAGTACATGACCGATGCGTCGCGCCATGCCGGGCTGGCGGCGTTTTATCGGGAGAAGCGGGATTATTTCCGCGACCTGCTGGCGGGAACGCCGTTTGAGCCGCTGGCCTGTCGCGGCACCTATTTCCAGCTGGCGCGCTACGGGGCGATTTCCGATCTGCCGGACCGGGAGTTCGCCGCCTGGCTGACCCGTGAGGTGGGCGTGGCGGTGATTCCGGTTTCGGTGTTTTACCCCGATGGTCGCGATGACAAGGTGGTGCGTTTCTGCTTCGCCAAGCAGACGGCCACGCTGGATGCGGCGGCGGAGCGGCTGCGCCGGCTGTGATGGCGATAGCCGTCATGGTCTGAAGTTTTCGAGTTCTTTGTCATTCGTCAACTTTCCGTGAGGATTGTGTCGACAGCTTGATGTCATTTCTCCATACTCCAGGCATCTTTTCTGGAGGAGGGGATGATGGAAACGAAGTTCAATACCCTGATTGTCGGGGCGGGTGTCAATGGTCTGGCCAGCGCGCTGATGCTGGCCAAGCGCGGTGAAAAAGTGCTGGTGATCGACAAGGGTCTGCCGGCGAAGGAATCCACCTGGGCGGGCAGCGGCATCATCGCCCCGCTGCCGCCCTGGCGTTTCAACGAGCAGGTCAATGCCATCGCCACCCGCGGCATGGACTTGTTCGACGACTTTGTCGCGGAAATCGAGGCAGTCTCCGGCTTGTCGGCGCAGTACCGCCGCTGCGGCATGGTCGTGACCCAGAGCAATCCCGACATCGGCGTCGCCTGGTGCGCCAAGTACGGCCAGCGCGGCGAAGCCCGGAATCTCAGCGAGTTTTCGCCGCACCTGACCGCCGCGTCCAGCGTCTGGATGCCGGATGTGGCCACGGCGCGCAATCCGCGGCTGGCGGCGGCGCTGCTGACCTGCTGCCTGAAGCGGGGCATTGAGGTGCGGCCCCATACCCCGGCGCTGTCGGTGCTGACCGCAGGCGGCAAGGTCAGCGGCATCGCCACGCCCGCCGGCGTGCTGCAGGCCGACAACTACGTGATCTGCGCCGGCGCCTGGAGCACCAGGCTGCTCGGGCCGCAGATGACCGGGAACATGGATGTCTGGCCGCTGCGCGGGCAGATTCTGCTGTTCCGCGCCCGGCCGGACGTGCTGCCGGTGATCGTGCTGACCGAAGACCAGTTCTACCTAGTGCCGCGGCTTGACGGCCTGATCCTGGCCGGGACGACCCGGGAATCCGTGGGCTTCGACAAATCGGTGACCGAAATCGCCCGGACCAGCATCCATCAGCGGGCCGGCGAGTTGCTGCCCTTGCTGCGCCGGCTGGAGCCGGAGGTGCATTGGGCCGGCTTGCGTCCCGCCTCGCCGGAGTATCTGCCGACGGTCGGCCGCCATCCGGAATACGCCAACCTGTGGGCCAACGCCGGCCACCGGGCCTATGGCGTCACCGAAGCGCCGTCGTCCGCCGAGCACCTCGCCAGCCTGATGTACGGTGAAAAAACCTTCCTCGACCCCGCGCCTTTCGCCTGGGGCGCGCAGGACCCGGCCAAGCCGATCCTGTGAGGAAGGACTGAGGATGCCGGGGCTGGAGCTGCTGTGGGCGTCGCTGGCGTTGTTGCTCGCCTACACGCTCCGCGGTCTGACCGGGTTCGGCTCGGCGATGGTCGCCGTGCCCATCCTCAGCCAGTTCTGGCCCCTGGTCCAGGTGGTGCCAGGGGTCATGTTGCTCGACTACCTCGCCGCCTGGTGGCTGTCCCGCGGCAAGATCAGCGGCGAGCCGGACCGTCAGGAAATCCGCCGCCTGCTCCCCTTTGCGCTGGCCGGCTGTGTCGCCGGGGCCTGGTTGCTGCTCCATACCGACAACACCTTGCTGATGCTGCTGCTCGGCGTGGCGGTCACGCTGTTCGGTGGCTTCTACACCGTTAATCCGGAGCGGCTGCCGGCGATTCCCCCGGTCTGGGCGCCGCTGTTCGGCTTTTTCGGCGGTAGTACCGGCGCCTTGTTTGGCGTCAGCGCGCCACCCTATGTGATCTATCTGACCAGCCGGCTGAAAGGCAAAGGCGAGGTCAGGGCGACCTTTTCCTATCTCGCCCGTTTCGACGGCGCCTTCCGCATCGCGCTGATGGCCTACTTCGGCCTGCTGCTCAACCCGGTCAGCCTCGGCCTGTTCGGCATGGGCCTCGCCGCCGCCTGGGCCGGGCTGTCGCTGGGCGACCGGCTGCACCAGCGCCTGCCGCAACGCCGCATCCTCCGCGCCACCGGCCTGCTGCTGACCTTGCTGGGGCTGAGCCTGTTACTGGAAGCCTGGCTGCGCCACAATTGAGCGTCACCGGGCAAGAGAGCGTCTCGCCAGGGACAAGCCGGGTCAACGATGCGGAGATGGGAGGCGTTGCGATGAAGAAATTTCTCGGAGTGATTGGCCTGTTGGCGTTGCTCCTTGCTGGGCTGGCGGCCCATACCCACTATGCCAACCGCGACTTGCGCCAGCTGAGCGAGCAACGCCGGGCGGAGTTGCAGCGGATACGCCCGGTGCTGCTGCGTTACCGGGTGGAGCAGGGCGAGTTTCCCTTGCGGCTGCAACAGCTGGTGCCGGGGTATCTGGCAGAAATTCCGCCGTCGCTACGCGAAGAGGCCGAGTCCGAGCCGGCGCGACGCATCCGTTATCAGCGGCAGGGCGATCAGGCTGAATTCGTCTATCACCTGCTGCGCGGGCCGGATTCCAGCGAGCTGTTCGAGGTTGAAAGCGGTCGCTTCCGCCGTGACCGCTGAACCCGGCGGTTTTAGCCGGGCGGGGTCGACCGGGAGGTCAGTACTGCCCTGGCGTGTTCCCGGCCGATGGCGACCACACGGTCAAACGCACTCCAGTCCAGGGTGCCGATGGCCGAGACGTCGGGGGTGAAGCCCAGATCCACGTCGGCCTGCATCCTTTTTTCGTGACAGGCGCTGGACATCGCGGCGACATGGATCAGCATCCCTGCCATATGCGGCAGGGCCCGGTACTTCTGGCGGGCGCGGGGGCGGAACAGGCGGTCGAACAGGATTTCCCCGAGGCCGGGCAGCCGGGAAAAGGGCAGCGGCTCGCTGACTTTCCGGCTCATGCTGACCCCGATCACCTGGCTGGCGCCCGCCTGCCGCATCAGATCCACCGGGTAATTGTTGAAGCTGCCGCCGTCGGTCAGCAACTCGCCCTGCCACAGCACCGGGGGGAGCAGCGCCGGAATCGAGACGCTCGCGGTGATGCAGCTTGCCAGGTTGCCACGGCGCAGAACCTGCATTTCACCGCGGGAAAAATTGGAGGCAACGCAGAAATACGGCTTCCACAAATCCTCGATATCGATGGGCGCGCCCACCGCGGCCTGCACCGCATCCCGGATCACGCGGGCCAGCCGCTTGCCGCGGAACAGGGAAAACAGCGGAAGCCAGTTGAAGTCGCCGGTCGGGTTGCGGGAGAAAGCCTGGCCGGCCAGCCGGATCAGCCGGTCGCAGTTCAAGTCCATGCCAGCGTAGGCCGCCATGACGGCACCGATGCTGGTGCCGGCGACCATGTCCCACTCCCTGCCCTGTTCTTCCAGCGCCTGCATCACCCCCAGTTGGGCAAAGCCGCGGGCGCCGCCACCGGCAAAGACCAGACCGGTGGCGCGACCGCTCAGGATGCGCGCCAGTCGATCCCAGTCGCCCTGGTGCTGGCGACGGGTGTGGAAATGGGAAAAACGGGCGCTGTCGAGTTGCGGTCGTGCCGCCAGCCACGCGGCGGTACCGCGGGGAATCGTCCGGTCGGTGGGGTGGAGCAGCCACAGGCTTTGTGCCGGGCGGGGTGTGCTGTCCGGTTGCAGATAACGGCGCTCCACCAGGCTGGGCTCCGGGCTGCTGTCTGCGTCTGCCGCCAGCAGAACCTGATCGGCATGGCGCAGGCACAGCCGGGTCCATGGACAGTCCTCGGCACGGGCAACCCAGATCTGCAGCCGGTGGCCCAATTCCTGCTGTTCCAGCCACAGCAGCAGGCGGGGATGCTCCGGGGTGGTTTCTTCCCCCAGCCGGGTGACATCCAGCCCGAGTAATCCGGCGACCCGTTCGGGATCAAGCAGCGCGACCGGGGCATCTGGTCCGGCGTCGATCTGCCGGGACAGCCGGGCGCAGAGGGTCTGGCCAAGGGCCAGGGCATTCAGTCCGGGGTGTAGCGGCAGGATGCAGAGGTTGACGATCCGCTGCCCGCTGTCGCCTCGGGTATTGCTGCGCTGCAGGCGCTCGGTCAGCTT
>JBEBBF010000457.1:0-2906 GCA_041158545.1 Pseudomonadota bacterium
AGGTCTTCGGTCTTGAAGCGCTGGTAGTAGCAGAGCTTCCACATCGACGGATCGACCACCAGCGCCGTGCGGGTGCGGCTGAAGCGGTTGGCCACGATGTTGTACTGGCCGAAGTCGCTCACATACACGTCCGCAGCGCCCACGATTGTGGCGCGCTTCGAACCCGTATCACGGACCTGATCGGCAATGCCGGCGAACTGCGAAAGCTGCTTCTTGTTGAACGCGCCAACCATGATCATCGACGGGTCGCCGCCGTTCTCCCAGCAAAGCTGAAGAACGTCCTTCAGGAGCGTTTCGGTAAACACGCGCTGCGTGCCGTCCGTCGCCGCCGCCTGAATGCCGCCCGAGAACGCGGTATTCGCGCCACCCGAGCCACGGCTGTCGTTGGTCTGGATCCATGCTTCGTAACCGGCAAGTTCCCGAGCGGTCGATGCGTTGCCCGCAACCGACGCATAATTGCCGGTGATGCGGGTCTCGATGTCGCGCTTCAGTTCCTTGGACGACTTCATGACCTGATAGGACAGTTCGTCGCCACGCCCGGCATTGTTGGCCGCGCGCTGGGTGGACGACACCTGAATCACCTTGTCCATAAGCTGGGTGTAGTTCCCGAGCCGCACAGTCGCGGTGATGGCGTCGTTCGCCGGGTTGTCGCCTTCGATCACCTTGTTGTCGCCAGTGGCGGCGGCAAGGGCGTCGGTCTGCCATTCGTGGTACGTGTTGTTGCACGAACCCTTCTCGATGGCCGACATGAACGGGGTGTCGGTGGGGGTGACGTCGTGGATGACGTCGGTGAGGTCCTCGCGACGGCCAACAACGCCGTAGGTCTGGACGGTATCGGAGGTTACGGCCATTTTCTGGCTCTCTTTCTTGGAAGTGGCCGGTTATCCCGGCTCTGTTGTCGTTGATGCTCAGATGAACCGGGAAAACACCCTTGCGGTGGCGTCCTTGTCACCCGAACGCATGGCTTTGCGGTCTTCGGTATAACGCTGGTTGGCTGCGGCCCCTCGGGGCTGCGCTGCACCGGGGCGGCTCACGCTGGGCAAGGTCTTTGCTGCGCGAACGCCTTCCATCTGCTTTGCCATCATGGCGTCGTACTTGTCCGCCTTGGTGCGCCATTCGTGCGCCTGTTTCATGGCGAGAATGTCGCGGGCATCGGCTGCGGCAATCTGTTCCTGCGAATAGCCAAGCGCCTGCGCGGTGGCCCCCAAAGTCTTTTGGAGGTCCGGCCCTTGCGTGGGGTCGAGGAACTCGGGGAACGTCTCTGCGAGATGCTCCCTGACGGCCTGCTGCTGTTGTGCCGTCATCTGCTGGTCAAGCATGGCCTGCTGCTGCGCGATGCCCTGTAGCTGTCCTACAATCGCGTTGCGCTGGGCGCTGGCCTGCTTGTGGGCCTCAAGCATATAAGCATATGCCTGAGGGTCGGTGGCCAGGAGGTGGGCGCTAGGCTCCTCCGGGACATGGGGAACGAGTGCGGCAAGCTGCTGCGCATAGGTGGCATTGAGCTTACCAAGTTCGGTGACGGCGAGTTGCTGGGCCTGCTGCGCGACCTGCCGCACTTCCTGCGACTTGGTCTGAAGGAACTTGTCGCGCTCGCTTTCACGGCGGGCGATCACCTTTTGCGCATCAGGGGGCAACTGCCCGAAAATAGCCTTGTCTTCGTCCGACCACGATGTCGGCGGGGCAACAGCGGGTTCCTCGGGGGCTTCCTCTGCTGAAGCCTCCTCGGGCGCGTCTTCCGCGACTACCGTGTGAGGGTCTTCCCCCTGCGGTTCATCTTCCTTGGGTTCATCGCTCACAAAGCTGGCGAAACGGTCTTCAATCGTCGGCTCTGCGGCAATGACAGGATCATTGGTCGCGCCGCCGACTGCCTCAACAGGCTGGGTCATCTGGCGTTATCCTTTTTGTTTTTGGCCGTCTTTCCGGCTGTCACAGGGGGCTAGTGCTGCCCGATGTTCAGTAGCTTGCGCTGCGCCGGGGTAAGCGTAGCGATGCGTTCCGCGCGGTCGCGATTGGCCTTGGCGTCGATCCCATCCGCAACAATGGCTTCGATCTGCTGCCGAGCCATGCGGGTGGCCTTGATGGCGTTGGCAAGCCGGGCGATGATCTCCGGGGCGCGCGGGTCAACCGATGCCGCCGCCGTGATCATCTTTTCCGCGTAGTCCGCTTCGACAATCTCGAATGCAGGCGTCAGGAAGTTGTCCAGCGCCATCTTGGCCTGCCGGGCCTGTTCAATCCGCTGGGCGTCGGTCACGATGCCAAACTCCCACCGGGCCGATTGTCAGGCAGGTTCTGCCGGGTCTGCGCTTCCATCACCGCCTTCATGCGCGCTAGTTCGGCTTCCTGTCCGGCCTTCCACCGGGCGATCTCCGCTTCCTGCTGCGCCTCGAACGAGGCAATCTGCGCTTCGCTCGCGGCCTTCTGCTGCATCTCAGCCAGCTTCAGCTGCATTTCCTGCTGCTTGGTCTGGATCTTGGCTTGCAGTTCCGCCTGCTTGGCCTGCATCTGCATTTGCAGTTTCTGCATTTCCGGGTCGGGCTTCGGCTGCTGCGGCACAGGCTGGCCGTCCGGCCCCTTCGGCGGTTCAATGAAGAACTCGCTCGCATCCCCAAGCTGCGCGTCGGTAATGAAGCCCTTGGCGCTGTTATAGAGCTTTTGCTGATCGACCAGCCCGGTCCCGCCCTGATAGGCCGCCATCTGCATTTGCAGCACTTCGCGGCGCATCGCCATGCGCTGGTCCTTCCGGGTCGACCCAAGGCCAACCCGTGCCCGCGCGATCATCTCATCAGGCCACTGCGACGGGTCCACCGCGCGATACTGCCCGTCAATCGGCACCATGATCGGCTTGCCGAACTTGCGCAGGAGTTTCGCCTTTTTCTCGATCAGCTTGCAAAAACGGTTGGCGAAAT
>JBEBBF010000458.1:0-8422 GCA_041158545.1 Pseudomonadota bacterium
GGCCGCGGCCCCGCCACAGGCGGGGTCGGTGGCTTGCCGCCGGGCTTCTTGCCGCTGGCGGCTTCCTTGGCCTGCCGCTTGGCCAACTTGCCGTCATACTCGGCCTGCTCGCGCGCAAAGCGCTCCTGAGCGCGCGCTTCGATCTTGGCTTTCGCCGCTGCGATGGCCGCCAGGCGGTCCTCACGCCGCTCGATCTCCTCGGGCAGATTGACCCCCTCGGGCACGGCGCTGTGGTCGGCGGCCTCGGCGAGCTTCAGCATCTCCTGGACTTCAGCCTTGAGTTGCGCTTCGATCTTCTCGGCGTGACCGTAGGACAACGCACTGTGCCGGCTCGCGTTGGCGCGCATCTTGGTGCCATCCAGACTCACCGTGCCAAAGCGCGAGAGTTGGTTCTCCCGCGCGACTTGCAGCACTTGCACGAAGTGTTCACGCCGGCCGAAAACTGACCATATAGAGAGGGGTATGCCGGTTCAAAATTGACCAGGGCGTTTAACCTGACCTGCCTAATTTTTAGGCAGAGGAAATGAGGTGATCACCATGGAGATGTTGGGCAGGATCAGAAGGATGTTTTACCGGGACGGGCTGTCCCGAATGGAGATTGCGCGGCGGACGGGTCTGTCACGCAACACCATCAAGAGGTGGTTATCGGCACCGGGGGCGATGGCACCCAAGTACCGGCGGGAGAGTCCGCCGGGGAAACTCACCCCCTTTGAAGCGCCGCTAAGGCAGGCACTGGAAGTTGATGCACGGAGGCCGAAGCGAGACCGGCGGACGGCGCTGGCGCTGATGGCAGAGTTGAAGGCCCAGGGCTACGACGGCGGGTACACAGCGGTCACTGATTTCATCCGGGCATGGCGTGAGAGTGCTGGAGCCAATGTTCCCGCCCGTGCATTTGTACCGCTGAAGTTTGAGCTGGGCGAAGCCTTCCAATTCGACTGGAGCGAGGAAGGGCTGGTCATTGGCGGCGTTTGGCGGAAGATTCTGGTGGCGCACCTGAAGCTGTGTGCCAGCCGAGCCTTTGTTCTGGTGGCCTATCCCAGCCAGGGCCACGAAATGCTGTTCGATGCCCACACCCGTAGCTTTACGGCTTTGGGGGGAATTCCCCGGCGGGGCATCTACGACAATATGAAGACTGCCGTAGACAAGGTGAAGAAGGGCAAAGGACGCGTGGTCAATGCCCGGTTCGGCGCCTTATGTTCCCATTACCTGTTCGATGCCGATTTCTGCAATGTAGCTTCCGGCTGGGAGAAGGGTGTCGTGGAGAAGAATGTCCAGGATAGCCGCCGGCGTATCTGGTCGGACGCGGGCAAGGAGCACTTCGGCAGCTTTGCCGAATTGAATGCCTGGTTGCTCAACCGCTGCAGGGTGCTCTGGCAGGCGTTGCGCCATCCTGAGTACCAGGGCCTATCGGTGGCCGAGATGCTCGAACACGAGCAGCCCCATCTGATGCCCATGGTGACGCCCTTCGATGGCTACGTTGAGCAGGCAGGGCGGGTCTCCAGCACTTGCCTGGTCAGCATTGCCCGCAACCACTACTCGTTGCCCTGCGAATTCGCGGGCCAACTGGTCAGCAAGCGGCTTTACCCCGAGCGGCTCGAAATTGCCCATGGCGATGCCGTCATCGCCAGCCACCCGCGTCTCTTCGAGCGAGGGCAAACTCATTACGACTGGCAGCACTACATTGCTTTGGCGGAAAGGAAGCCTGGGGTGCTCAGGAATGGCGCCCCGTTCGGCGACATGCCGGAACCCTTACGGCGGCTGCAACGGCTTCTCTTGAAGCGCGAAGGCGGTGACCGGGTGATGAGCCAGGTGCTCTCTGCCGTTCCCCGAGCAGGACTGGAAGTTGTTCTGGTGGCAGTCGATCTTGTCCTGGAATCCGGCCTGGTCAGTGCAGAGCATGTCCTCAACGTCCTGGCCCGGCTCAACTCGGTACCCACGCCGGAGATGATCGAGACCACGCTACGGGTAAAGGAAGCGCCAGTCGCTGACACCCGTCGCTACGATACCTTGCGCCAGAAGGAGGCCGATCATGCGTGATGTCGGTACCGAACTGAAATCCTTGCGCCTCTACGGCATGGCAGGCGCCTGGGAAGACCTGGTCGCCCAGGGCGGTCAGGCCAGCCTCGAATCCTCCCGCTGGCTGATCGAACATCTCCTGCAGGCAGAAAGTGCCGATCGGGGGTTGCGGTCCATTGCCTATCAGATGCGGGCGGCCCGTTTCCCGCTCCACCGGGATCTGGCTGGTTTCGACTTCGGGGCTTCGCCGGTGGCGCGGCGACTGATCACCGAACTCGCGGATCTGACCTTCACCGATGAGGCCCACAACGCGGTCCTCATCGGCGGGCCAGGTACGGGCAAGACGCACCTGGCTACGGCTCTGGGAGTCTCCGGGATTACCGGACACGGCCGACGGGTGCGCTTCTTCTCCACTGTCGATCTGGTCAATGCCCTGGAGCAGGAGAAAGCTGCCGGTAAAGCCGGCCGGCTCGCCGCCAATCTGCTCAACGTCGATCTGGTCATCTTGGATGAGCTGGGCTATCTCCCCTTCAGCCAGGCCGGCGGTGCCTTGCTCTTCCACCTCTTGTCCAAGCTCTACGAGCACACCAGCGTGATGATCACCACCAATCTCGCCTTTGGGGAATGGTGCTCGGTCTTCGGGGACGCCAAGATGACCACTGCGTTGCTCGACCGCCTCACGCATCACTGCCACATCATCGAAACGGGCAACGAGTCCTATCGCTTCCGGCACAGTAGTGCCACAGCGAAATCCCGCATCAAGGCACGGGAGAGCGCCAAGGAGATAAACGCCCCTTCCTGACGGCGGCCGCGCTGGGAAAGCCGTTCCGGGCTCCGCCCTACACGGCTTTCCCAGCGCAATTCAGCACGCTCTTGCGGCTGACGACGACAATTGAAAAAAGATATTCTGGGATAAACTTATCCACAGCCGTAGCAATGACGTACGGCTAATGTGCCTGGTCAAAATTCAACCGGTACACCTGCTCAAAATTCAGACGGTACGGACAGTGTGAGCCATGACTCACCCTTCGTGTTTGCTTCTGGATTCACATGATGCGTATACGCATCACACAAAGCCCAGTATAAGCGCGAAGCGAAGCCTGTCAAGTTATCTTGATAAGATCAGGCTTACTTTGAAGCGCGGAGGTGGCGATGCTTAGATTTCGCCTGAAGGAACTGTTGGCGGAGAAAGAGTTCCGGGAGGAACGAGTCGTCACCATGGTGGAGGTTGCGACCGCGACAGGCATCCATCGGATGACGCTTTCCAAACTCGCCAATCACAAGGGATATAACCCGACGGCCGATGTGCTTGATCGGCTTTGCAGCTATTTTGGTTGTCGGATCGAGCAGTTGGTTGAGCACATCCCCGACTCAGCGGTCACAGGAAGCAGTACTCATTCGTGAGGCTGGCGAGGTGGAGAGCTTTGGGCGGCAGTCACCTGCCAGTCTCCGTTTAGTCACCAGATGGTCACCGGATTTTGTCTGGAAAGGTGCAAGACATTTGCTCGTGCCGGTGGGGGCGAGGCCACAAGACCGAACCCTGAGCCGCCGGAACGGGAAATCCAAAAGCAAAAGGGCCGAATCCGGAGATTCGGCCCTGCAAAATTCTGGCGCGCCCGAGACGATTCGAACGTCCGACCCCTGCCTTCGGAGGGCAGTACTCTATCCAACTGAGCTACGGGCGCCTGGTGCCTGCCTGAATCAAACCGCAAAAACCGCCACGGCCGCTTCAAGCAAGGTCTGCAAGGATACCGGTTTTCCGGAACGGCGTCCATGGCAGCCATGCGTCGCCCCGCTGGCAAAGCTATAATCACCCTTTTGCGCTTACCGACAAGGAAACCAGCATGGCTGACCAGCACTCCTCCCCGTCCATCATGTTCAAGACCATCGTCATCGCGGTGGTTCTCGTTGTGGCCGCCTTCCCCCTGTCACAGATCGGCAAGTCCTCGACGCCGAGCAGCATGGGTGCCAACGATGAATCCGACAACCGCATCCAGCCGGTGGCCCGCGTGCAACTGCAAACCGCAGCCGCTGCACCGACCGATGGCAAGCCGAAGGATGGCGCAACGGTTTACAACACGGTCTGCGCCGCCTGCCACGGCACCGGTGCCGCTGGCGCGCCGAAGACTGGCGACAAGGCTGCCTGGGGTCCGCGTATTGCGACCGGCAAGGAAGCCCTGTACAAGAGCGCACTGACCGGCAAGAACGCCATGCCGGCCCGTGGCGGTTCCTCGCTGTCTGACGGCGAAATCAAGGCAGCCGTCGATCACCTGATCGGCCAGTCCAAGTAATTCGGCAGCTCCGGCACCAGAGGGAGGTTGCGGCCTCCCTTTTTTATTCTCCGCATCCCGGCGCGACCCGCTTGAAAATCCCGGTTGGCGCTTGGAATATGCGATTCATCCCGCTAGACTGGCCGCCCAAACCCAACAAACAGGAGACAAACCGATGAAAACCCTGAAACAGCTCCTGGCCGAGAAGCAAGGACCGCTCGCCGTTGTTTCCCCGCAGGACACTGTTTTGCATGCCCTGACCGTCATGGCGCAACACGACGTGGGCGCACTGCTGGCCATGGATGGCGAACAACTGGTCGGTATCTTTTCCGAGCGCGACTACGCCCGCAAGATCATCCTGCAAGGCAAGAGCTCCAAGGAAACCCTGGTCCGGGACATCATGAGCGACAAGGTGGCCTTCGTCACCCCGAGCTACACCCTGCCGGACTGCATGGCGCTGATGACCGAAAAGCACTTCCGCCACCTGCCGGTGCTGGACGACGACGGTGCCGTCCTGGGGATCATCTCCATCGGCGACCTGGTCAAGGAAACCATCTCCGAACAGCAGTTCATCATCGGCCAGCTGGAAAACTACATCGCTGGCTGAGTCGCCGAATCCTGCCGCAGCTTACATCGCCGCCAGTTCCGCCTCCGAAAAGCCCGCCGCCCGGCGGGCTTCGACATTAAAGGGCCGCCGCGGCCGCGGTGCCTGGAATTCCTCCAGCAACTGCTGATAGGTCGCCTCCGGCGGCAAGCCCCGCTCGGCGCAGAGGTGGCGGAACCAGCGGTCACCCAGCGCCACATGCCCCACTTCCTCGCGCAGGATCACTTCCAGGATCGCCACCGCCGCCGTATCGCCGACGCTACGGAATTTATTGATGATCGGCGGCGTCGCATCCAGCCCCCGCGCCTCAAACAAACGCGGCACCAGCGCCATCCGCCACAGCGGGTCCGCCGCAGTGCGCACCGCCATGTCCCACAAGCCGCCATGCGCGGGGAAGTCGCCGTAGTCGTAACCCAATCCGAGCAGGTGGTTGCGCACCAGCGCGAAGTGCTCCGCCTCCTCCTTCGCCACCTCCAGCCAGCCGGCGTAATACGCCTCCGGCAGCCCGGCAAAGCGATACACCGCATCCAGCGCCAGATTGATCGCGTTGAATTCGATGTGGGCAATGGCATGCAGCATCGCCGCCCGTCCGAGCGGGCTGCCGACACCGCGGACACTCAAGTGCTGCGGCGGCACCAGTTCCGGACGCGAAGGCTTACCCGGCTCAAGCGGCACCTGGCGAGGCAAGGCCAGTTCGGCGGGATCAAG
Source organism: Pseudomonadota bacterium (assembly GCA_041158545.1). Taxonomy (GTDB): domain Bacteria; phylum Pseudomonadota; class Gammaproteobacteria; order Burkholderiales; family Rhodocyclaceae; genus JBEBBF01. The sequence continues at coordinate 5,599 of JBEBBF010000458.1, forward strand.
GCGACCGGCCTGCCAGTCGGCCCATAAGGCCAGCGTCGCGGTGCATTTCGCCAGCGGCGCACACTCCCGCCAGACGGCATCAAGCCGCGCCAGGAGACCGTTCGGGGGAAATCCGGAAAATTCAGCTTGCGAGGGGTTCATGCCGGCAATTTTACCGCCGCCACCCTCGCTTTCCCTGCTTTTCAAGCATTTCGCCCAGGATCAAGACCGCTTTCAGCCCATTTCATCCACTTTTATCAGCAGTTTCCGCCTTGCCCCACCGTCGCTGCGCCCGTATCCTTCGTCCATGGAAGCCTCCTCCACCGCCCATTTCCGCCTGCTCGAAGACATCGCCCGCGAACTCTCCGGCGAGGTCAATTTCCCGACCTGTCTCGATGCCTGCCTGGCCGTGCGCAACGCGCTGCGCGACCCCAGCGTCAGCCTGGAGCGGCTGGCCCAGGTGATCCAGATCGAGCCGCTGATCAGCAGCAAGATGCTCAGCCTCGCCAACTCCGTCGCCTACAACCCGAGCGGCAACCCGGTCACCACGCTGGGCAAGGCCGTGCAGCGGGTCGGCTTCAACGCCGTCCGCACCACGTCGCTGGCCGTGGCGATGGAGCAGATGCTGCGCTCCCGGCACATGGCCTGTTTCGAAGCCCAGACCCGGCAGTTGTGGGAACACTCGCTGGAAGTTGCCAGTCTGGCGCGGGTACTGACCCGCCGCCTTGGCCGCGGCAACCCGGACGAAGCCCTGCTCGCGGGACTGGTGCACGACATCGGCCTCTTTTACCTGCTCTACCGCGCCGCCCAATACCCGGAACTGCGCGACGACCCGGACGAGCTGCGCGACCTGATCCAGCAATGGCACCACCACATCGGCCAGTCGCTGCTGTTCGCCCTCGGCCTGCCCGAGGACATCCTCAGCGCGATCCGCGACCACGATCAGGCGACGCCGCCGGAGCAACTGCGCCACCTGGGCGAGATCCTGACGCTGGCCAATCTGCTGGCCGGCGGCAATTTCGAGTGGCTGCCGCCGGCGGACGCCGCGCAGCGGGTCAAGGTATGCGCCGCCCTCCGCCAGCACTACGCCGAACTGCTCGCCGACGCCCAGGACGACATCCACGAAATCTGTCGCGCCCTGTCGGGTTGAACCCCGCCCCAGCGCCACGGTCGGACCCTCACCCCCGCCACCGGCTGAACCCCCATGCTGATTCGTCGCCCGCCCGACCACCTGCCGTCGGAAATCACTCCGGAATCCCTGTTTCGCCGCCGGCGCCTGCTGACCGGAGCCGGCGCCCTGCTTGCGGCCAGCCTGTTGCCCGGCTCGGCCAGCGCGCTGCCCCGCGGCCCGCGGCTGCCGGACCTGCGCCCCGGCCCCTTTTCCAGCGACGAGAAACCCACGTCCTACGAGAGCATCACCGGCTACGGCAACTTCTATGAATTCGGCCCGGACAAGGACAGCCCGGCCCGCCACGCCGGCCAGCTGCGCACCCGGCCCTGGACGCTGAGCATCGAAGGCGAAGTCCGGCAGCCGCGGACCTTCGGCATCGAGGACATCCTGAAATGGACCGGTCTGGAGGAACGCACTTACCGGATGCGCTGCGTCGAGGGCTGGAGCATGGTGGTGCCCTGGGTCGGTTTGCCGCTGGCCGAGCTGATCCGCCGCGCCGAACCCACCGGCAACGCCCGCTTCGTCGAGTTTTACAGTCTGGCCGACCCGGAGCAGATGCCCTTTGTCCGGACGCCCTTCCTGGACTGGCCGTACATGGAAGCCCTGCGCCTCGACGAAGCCCGCCACCCGCTGGCGCTGCTCGCGGTCGGCCTGTACGGTGAGCTGATGCCGGCGCAGAATGGCGCGCCGCTGCGGGTGGTGATCCCGTGGAAATACGGTTTCAAGGGCGCGAAATCCATCGTCAAGGTCCGTTTCGTCGCCCAGCAGCCGGAAACCATCTGGACCAAGGCCGCGCCCGACGAATACGGCTTTTATTCCAACGTAAACCCCGATGTCGCCCATAAGCGCTGGAGCCAGAGCCAGGAACGCCGGCTCGGGGAATTTTTCAAACGCAAGACCCTGCCCTTCAACGGGTACGCCGATCAGGTCGCCGGCCTCTACGCCGGAATGGACCTCAGGAAAAACTTCTGACCATGCCCGCCAGCCCGACGCCGAAACAACTCGCCGCCATCAAGTTCGCACTGTTCCTGATCTGCCTGCTGCCCGCGTTGCGGCTGCTGCACGGCGCCTTCACCGACGATCTGGGCGCCAATCCGCCGGAATTCGTCAGCCGGTTCACCGGCACCTGGACCTTCAATTTCCTGCTGTTCAGCCTGTGCATCACGCCGCTGCGGGGCATCACCGGCCTGCACTGGCTGTTGCGGCTGCGGCGGATGCTGGGCCTGTTCTGCTTCTTCTACGCCAGCCTGCACTTCCTCGCCTTCATCGGCTTCGACCACCTGTTCGACCTGAACGACATCGCCCGCGACATCCTGAAGCGCCCCTTCATCAGCGTCGGCTTCGCCGCCTTTGTCGTGCTGATTCCGCTGGCCGTCACCTCCAACGCCTACTTCCAGCGTCGCCTGGGCGGACGGAGCTGGCAGGAGCTGCACCGCAGCGTCTACGCCGTCGGCCTGCTCGCCTGCCTGCACTATTTCTGGCTGGTCAAGGCCAGCGCGCTGATCTATCCGCTGCTGTACAGCGTCGGCTTCGCGCTGCTGATGCTGTGGCGGATTCGCAACCGGCTGCAGAAAGTCATCCAGGCCGCCCCGAAACGGCCGCCCCAGGTGCAGCCGGTGCAGTTCTACCCGCGCCGGCCGAAATAAGCGGCCATTCCCCTCCGGCGCTGACGGA
>JBEBBF010000459.1:0-6910 GCA_041158545.1 Pseudomonadota bacterium
CGACCAGGATCAGGTCGTAGCGGTCCTGACTGAGCAGGAGGAATTCAGCGCCATCGCCCCGATGCAGCCGGAAGCGTGGGGATTGGGGCGGCAGCGGGAAATAGTGCTGGCAGGCGGCGAGGACGCCGGGGTGCAACTCGACCACGTCCTGGGTGCTGCCAGGAAAGTGACGATGGAGAAAGCGGGCCAGGGCGCCGACACCCAGGCCGATCTGCAGGATGCGCCCCGGCCAGTCGGGGCTGCGGTTCAGCAGTAGCGGGAACAGCAATTCCCGGGTGTATTCCAGTTCCAGCGCCTGCGGGCGGCGGATGCGCATCGCGCCTTGCACCGAATTCGTGCCGAAATGCAGGTAGCGCACCCCCGCTTTTTCGCTGACGTCGATCTGCGGCAGTTCGCCCACGCTCATTCCTGCAGCAATTGCCTGAGGTCAGCCGCCACCTGCTCCGGCAGGCTGTCGTGGCCGATCAACAGCCGCAACTGGCCACGGCGGTTATAGGTATAGGTGGTGACACTGTGGTCGATGGTGTAGGTGCTCGGGGTCGCGCCGGGATTGCGGCGGTAGAACACCTTGAAGTCGGCGGCGACACCCGGCGTGGCCTCCGGGGTGGTGTACAGCCCGAGGAAGCGCGGGTCGAAACTGGGGACATACTCAGAGAGCAGCGCCGGGGTGTCCCGTTCCGGGTCGAGGCTGACAAACAAAACCTGGACCTTGTCGGCGTCGGCACCGAGCAGTTTCATCACCGCCGCCGCCCGGGACAGCGCCGTCGGGCAGGCGTCCGGGCATTGGGTGTAGCCGAAAAACACCAGCACCACCTTGCCGCGCCAGTCGGCCAGACTGCGTTCCCGCCCTTGCGGGTCCTTCAGGCGGAAATCCCGGCCAAAGGCCGGATCGCTGATCACGGTGGCGTTGTACTGGGCAAGGGGCGGTGCAGGCGGTGTGTCGCAGGCGGCCAGCAGCGCAGCTGCCAGGGCGGCACCCAGCAGGCGGCGGCGGGGCAGGGCGGTGGGGGTCATGGCGGGGCGGATCAGTGATGGTGGTGGCCGGACGCCGGCATCGCGGTCAGTTCCCGCGCTTCGGCCTGGACGTCCAGCTTCTGCTGCTGCTTTTTCGCGTCCTCGAACACCAGGGTCAGCGGCACCTTGTCGCCGGCCTTCACCTGCTGTTTCAGGTCCATCAGCATGATGTGGTAGCTGCCGGGCTTCAACTCGACGCTGATTTTGGCCGGCAGGTCGAGTTTCGGAATCCGCCGCATCGACATCACATTGTTGTTCATCGCCATTTCGTGAATTTCCACGACGCCGGCGACCGGGGAACTGGCGGACACCAGCGCGGTGTCGGACGGGCTTTGTAGTTGCATGAAGGCGCCGGTGGCCTTTTGCGCCGGGGTCGTGGCGCGGACCCAGGGGGTGGTGACATTGACCTGGGCCTGGGCCAGACCGGCCAGGCCAAAGCACAGGGCGGCGAGCAGCGGGGAGAGCGGGCGACGGAACATGATGGTCCTTTCAACAGGAGGTGAAGTTACAAACCCCGCGCCCAGCCGGGGCGCAGGGAAGCATGGGTGGGGTCGGCCAGCGCCTGTTCGACTTCGGCGAGCAGCCGGGCCTTGTCAGCGCCGAGGACGCCTTTCAGAACCAGCCAGTTGCTGGCGTGGTCGCTGCGGAACAGGGTTTGCCGCAGTTCAAGTTCGCCGAGGAGTTGCCGCATTTCGGCAAACAGGCCGGGCTGATCCAGGGGTTCCCAGTCGGGGAAATCGCGGCGGAAACGGGCTTCGCCCAGGGGGAAGCTGACGACCAGCGTGGCCAGATACTCCGGCTGGGTGGCGTTGATCAGCCGGGCGGAGTGGTGGGCGTGCTGCGCGCTGTAGCGGCGACCGCCCAGGCCATTCAGCAGCATCACCGAGCGGCGGATGCCGGCCGCGCCCAGTTTGTCCAGCGCATCCCGGGTGCTTTCCCAGGTTTCGCCCTTGTTGATCCGCTCCAGCACGAAATCGTCGCCGGATTCAGCGCCGACATACACCAGCTTCAGCCCGGCGGCGGCCAGTTCGGACAGTTCCGCGACCGATTTCTTGCGCAGGTTGCGCGGCAGGCAATAGCTGGAAACCCGGCTGACCTGGGGCAGATGTTCGCGTATCGCCTGGAGCACGGCCAGCAGCCGGCGGGTCGGCAGCACCAGGGCGTCCCCATCGGCGAGAAAAACTCGCCGGATCAGCCGGGCCTGGGGCAGGCTGCCGAGGTGGCGCAGGCTGTCCAGCGTGGCCTGTTCGTCCTGGGCATGGAAGCGTTTCTGCGGGGCGGTGTACATCTCGCAGAAGCTGCAGCGGTTCCAGGAACAGCCATTGGTCAGCGGCAGGATCAGCGAGCGGGCTTCACTGGGGGGGCGATAGACCGGCTCGATGTAGTGAATGGGGAAAAAGTCCATGTCGGTCGGTCTTGGCTGGGGCAAGGACCGGGATCGGAACCCGGTCTGGCCTCCCCGGCGGGAATCGAACCCACATCTTACGCTTAGGAGGCGTATGCACTATCCATTGTGCTACGGGGAGGCGAGGGCGCGTATTGTAGCGGGGCCGGCCGGGGACGCCAAACCCAAGCGATAAGGCGGATTGCCGGCGCGGACGTAGTTTGAAGTCCGTGCTTGGTTTCTCCGCCTGCGGCCTCGTGGTATGTTCCGCCGCTTTTCCTCTGGGGATTCCCTATGCCCTATCTGAAGCTTGACCAGGCGTGTCTTGCCTTTGGCCACGTTCCCCTGCTTGACCACAGCGATTTCCAGCTGGACCCCGGCGAACGGGTGGCGCTGGTGGGCCGCAATGGCACCGGCAAATCCTCGCTGCTGGCGGCACTGGCTAGTTTGGGCAGTCTGGACGATGGTCAGGTCTGGCGGCAGCCGGGCATCCGGGTCGGCTATGTGCCCCAGGAACCGCCGTTTGATCCGGCACTGACGGTGTTTGAAGCCGTGGTGTCCGGGATGGGCGAGACCTCCCGGCTGCTGGCGGAGTATCACCAGGTGTCGCAGCACATGGCCGAGGAGGGCGCGGATCACGGCGTGCTGCTGGAGCGCTTGCAGCAGCTGCAGCATGAACTGGAGGCCCTGGGCGCCTGGAGCGCCCAGGCCCAGGCGGAACGGGTAATCAGCCGCTTTGCGCTGGACCCGGATGCCCGGGTCGGTACGCTGTCCGGCGGACAGAAAAAGCGTCTGGCGCTGGCCCAGGCGCTGGCGGTGACGCCGGAGGTGCTGCTGCTCGACGAGCCGACCAATCACCTGGACATCGGCGCCATCGAATGGCTGGAAAACCTGTTGATCGACAGCGGCGTGACCTTGCTGTTCATCACCCATGACCGGCGTTTCCTTGATCGGCTGGCGACCCGTATCGTCGAACTGGATCGGGGGCTGCTCAACAGCTATCCCGGCAATTTCAGCGAGTACCAGAAGCGCAAGGAGATGCAGCTGCACGATGAATCGCTGCTGAATCAGCGTTTCGACAAACTGCTGAAGCAGGAAGAAGTGTGGATTCGCAAGGGCGTCGAGGCACGGCGGACCCGGGCGGTGTTCCGGGTGCAGCGGCTGGACACGCTGCGGCTGGAGCGGGCAGCGCGGCGGGAGCGGATGGGCAAGGTCAACCTGCAGCTGGACGCCGGGGAAAAGAGCGGCCAGCTGGTCGCGGAGTTGCAGGGGGTCAGCAAGCGCTTTGGCGACAAGCAGGTGGTCCGGGATTTTTCCTGCCGCATCCAGCGCGGCGACAAGATCGGGCTGATCGGCCCGAATGGCGCCGGCAAAACCACCTTGTTGCGGCTGATCCTCGGCGATCTGCCGGCGGACGCCGGCGACGTGCGCCGCGGCAGCAAACAGGATGTGGCGTATTTCGACCAGTTCCGCAGCCAGCTGGACCCGGAGGCGACGCTGGCGGACATCATTTCGCCGGGCTCGGACTGGGTGGAAATCAAGGGCGCCCGCAAGCATGTGATCGGCTATCTCGAAGACTTCCTGTTCGCGCCGGAGCGGGCGCGCTCGCCGGTGAAATCCCTGTCGGGGGGCGAGCGTAACCGGCTGTTGCTGGCCCGGCTGTTTGCCCGGCCGGCGAATGTGCTGGTGCTGGATGAGCCGACCAATGACCTGGATATCGAGACGCTGGAGCTGCTGGAGCAGTTGCTCCAGGACTACGACGGGACGCTGTTCCTGGTCAGCCACGACCGGACTTTCCTCGACAACGTCGTGACCCAGACCATCGCTGCGGAAGGCGGCGGGGTGTGGAAGGAATATGTCGGCGGCTACAGTGACTGGGCGGACTATCAGGCCAGCCGCAAGGCGGAACAGCAGGCGAAGAGCGAGCCGGAGCCGGTGAAGGCCGTCCGCGTCGAGCCGGTGGTCAAGCCGAAGAGCGACAAGCTGAGCTGGAAGGAGCAGCGGGAGCTGGAGGCCTTGCCGGGGCGGATCGCCGATCTGGAGGCGGAGCAGAAACAGCTGTCGCAGGCGCTGGAAGACCCGGCTTTGTACCAGCAGGACACGGGCAAGGCGCAGCAGCACGCCAACCGGCTGGCGGAAATCGACGAACTGCTGCTGGCGTTGCTGGAACGCTGGGAGTCGCTGGAGGCCCGCGCCGGCTGAACCGGAAGGTCAGCGCCGCGTGGCCTGCCGGGAGCGGGCCACCGGGCCTCAGCCGTCGAGGCGACGGCTGCTGATGCTGTACTTGAAGCTTTCCGGCTCCAGGCCGGCGATGCTCTTGCCGTTGAGTTCCGCCCGCGGCAGCACGAAAAACGGTTCGACTTCGCGACTTTCCGGCAGCGGAATGTCGTTGCCGAAGTTGTAGGCCAGCCAGTTCATTTCCCAGACACCGAACAGCAGCCGCTTCAGCGACAGCGTGCGCGGGTCGCGGTCGCCAAGGATCTCCAGCGCCATCGCCCGCCGGACGTCGGACGGGTCCACCGGCACCCAGCCGTAGCCGGGGGTGTAGAACTCGGCGCGACAGTGCTGGCCACGGGTGGCTTCACCCTGGCGCAGGCCGAGGCTGCTGAAGATGCGCGAGTTGTCCAGCCGCAGGCCGTAGACGCAGCGGGCGGGAATCCCGGCGGCGCGGCACAGGGCGACGAACAGGCCGTTGATGTCGGCGGAGCGGCCACCGTAGCGGCGCTCCTCGATCTGCTTGCGGATGTCGCCGCTGCCGCAGCCGGGCAGGGTCAGGTCATAGATGCTGTTGTCGATGACCCATTCGTAGATGGCGCGGACCTGGGCGATGGGGTCCTTGATCCGGCCGATGATCTGTTCGCTGAGCTTGTGGGCGTCGCCGTCGTTGGGGATCAGGTTGGAGGCGCGCAGGTTCTTGCGCAGGATGTCGTCCCGATCCGGCGGCATCGTCCGCCGGGTGACGTCGAAATGGCGGTCGGCGGTGCTGACGATGGTGGTCAGCTGCAGGCTGGGTTCGACGCCTTCGGCCCATTCGCCGTAGAACACGTCCAGGTCGCCTTCAGGCAGGCGGCGCAGGCTGGCGACGTCGGCATTGTCCCGCCAGCTATGGGACAGGGTGCGCTGATAGAGGGTGTCCTGCGAAAGGGGCAGCGGCAGCCAGAGCCGGCTGCGGCCCGGGGTCTTGGGCAGGGTGATGGTGGTCTGGATCTCGTAGCTGCGCCATTGGGTCGGCGCTTCCGGGGCCTTGACCGGCGGCAGATGGGTGCTGGAGGAGCCGACCGGCGGGTTTTCGGTGATCGGGGTGGTGGCGGTATGGGTGGTGGGTTTACGCACCTTGCCCGGTTTTGCCCCCTTTTTGTCGGCGAGGGCGCCGGCCTTCTTGTTGGCGGAGGGGGCGGGTTTTTTGTTCTTGGCCAGGGCGCTGTCGATGGTGAACAGCGAGCCCAGGACTGCGGCCGAAAGGAAATTCCGACGTTTCAATTCCGTCTCCCGGCGAGGTTCAAATGAAAAGGCCGTGTCGATGACACGGCCTGAGGAGGGGACGAATTATAGCACTTCGGCGGCGTGGTCCGCGAGGCGGGAGCGTTCTCCCCGTTGCAGCGTGATGTGCCCGGAGTGGGCCCAGCCCTTGAATCGATCGACCACATAGGTCAGGCCGGAGGAGCCTTCGGTGAGGTAGGGCGTGTCGATCTGGGCGATGTTGCCGAGGCAGACCACCTTGGTGCCGGGGCCGGCGCGGGTGACCAGGGTTTTCATCTGTTTGGGGGTCAGATTCTGGGCCTCGTCGATGATCAGGAATTTCTTGATGAAGGTACGGCCGCGCATGAAGTTCAGCGACTTGATCTTGATCCGCGAACGGATCAGGTCTTGGGTGGTGTTCTTGCTCCACTCACCGCTGAAGCCGCCGCCGCCCGGGTCCTCGGTGTGGGTCAGCACATCGAGGTTGTCTTCCAGCGCGCCCATCCACGGCGCCATTTTTTCCTCTTCACTGCCGGGCAGGAAGCCGATGTCTTCGCCGACCGGAACGGTGACCCGGGTCATGATGATTTCGCTGTAGAGCTTGGTTTCCAGCACCTGGGTCAGCGCGGCGGCGAGGGTCAGCAGCGTCTTGCCGGTGCCAGCCTGGCCGAGCAGCGTGACGAAATCGATGTCCGGGTTCATCAGCAGGTTCATTGCGAAGTTCTGCTCCCGGTTACGGGTGGTGATGCCCCATACCGCGTGCTTGGGATGGGTGTAATCCACCAGGGTTTCCAGCACGGCGGTCTTGCCATTGACTTCCTTGACCAGCGCGGCAAAACCGGGCTCGCCGTCCTGGTAGATGAATTCGTTGATCAGAAAGCCGGCGCACAACGGTCCGCTGATCCGGTAGTAGGTTTTGCTGTCCTTCTTCCAGGATTCCATGCCCTGACCGTGCTTGTCCCAGAAGTCGGCAGGCAGCAGGGTGGTGCCGGTGTAGAGGACGTCGGTGTCTTCGAGCACCTTGTCGTTGAAGTAGTCCTCGGCGGGCAGACC
>JBEBBF010000460.1:0-5717 GCA_041158545.1 Pseudomonadota bacterium
CGCCGGCCAACCTTACTTGACCCAGCTTTACGGCCAGATTCTGGTGGATCACCTGAATGAGCAGAAGCGGCACCAGGCGGCACTGAGCGACGTGGAGCCGGTGGAGCGGCACGTGCTGAGCCAGGGCGGTAACTATTTCCGCAATATCTGGAGCGAAATCAATCCCAAGGCTCAGGCTGCCCTGGCCAGTCTGGCTTTCCCGGAAAGCAGCGCCAACAATCCTCCCAAACTGGACAGCAGCACTCGCCGCTACCTGCAACGCCGCCTGCTGATCGACGAATCTGGCACCCCGCAACCGCCGGTTTTCGTCCGTTGGCTCAGGGAAGAGGTGCTGGAAGACGAGCCAGAAGCGGGCCACCAAGCGGTAAATAGTCGGCCCTGAAACCCCATGCAGTCCCAGGTGAGGCGCCGGAATGCTGGATTTACGACCGACTGGCAGTGGGTGCCAGCCTCGGCGAAGCCCAACATCCAGAAGAAAAAACCGGATGGCGTTCAGGGCGGACTACGTAGCCGCATTCCGCTTATGGCAATTACCCCCCAACCTCCCCTCAATACCTCACCCCCGCTGGCGGGGTGAAGCTGTCCAGCGTGTTGAGGTAGGCGCTGCGGGCGTAGGCGGTGGGGTTGGGGTGGTTGCGCTGGCTCATTGAGCCTTTGAGTTGCGTCACCGAATCGTATTCGTGGGTTTCCAGCCAGTGCGTCAGATCGGTCAGGGTCTGGCGGATGACGTCGGGGCCGTTTTGCAAGATGGCGCTGGCCATGTGGGTGACGTCGGCGCCGGCGAGCAGCATCCTGGCGACGTCGCGGGCGTTGTGCACGCCGCCGGAGGCGGCCAGGGTCAGGGGCGTCTGGCCGCGCAGGAGGGCGATCCAGCGCATGGCCAGCAGGCCGTCGTCGGAGCTGGAGAGTTGCACCCGGTCGATGACTTGCAGGGTGTCGAGGTCGATGTCCGGCTGGAAAAAGCGGTTGAACAGCGAAACGCCGGCCGCGCCGGCCGCTTCGGCCTGACGGACGAAGTGCGGCAAGGCCGAGAAGAACGGCGAGAGCTTGAGGGCGATGGGGATGTGGACCACCGCGCGCAGTTCGCTCAGCAGGGCGATGTAGCGCGCTTCGATCTCGCTGCCGGATTCTTCGGCGCTGCCGGGCAGGTGCCAGGCGTTGAGTTCCAGCGCATCGGCGCCTGCGGCTTCCATTTCGCGGCCGAGTTCGACCCAGCCGGAGAGCGAGCTGCCGTTCAGGCTGGCGATGACCGGGATGTCGAGTCGGGCTTTCAGGTGTGCGATTTGCGCCAGATAGCGGTCCAGCTTGCTCTGGTAGTCGCGAGCTGCCGGCAGGTGGCCGGCGGCTTCGCCAAAGGCTTCGGGATGGACGAGGAAGCGGTCCATCATCTTTTCGTCGTTACGCACGTCTTCCTCGAACAGCGAGTGCATGACGATGGCGGCGGCACCGGCGTCTTCCAGATGCAGGGGCGCATCGCCATCGCGGGTCAGCGGCGTCGAGGAGGGAACGATGGGGTTCTTCAGCGGCAGGCCGAGGTAGGGGGTCGACAGATCAGGCATCTTTCTTTTCCTCTTCGGCAGGGGCGGCGCCGGGGACGGCCAGCGCGGCGAGTTCGGTGTATTCCTGGTGGCGTTCGCGGGCGGCGGCTTCGGCTTGGCGCATGAAGCGGGCGGCATCGTCCGGGTGCATCTGTTCCAGCACCGTGAAGCGGGCTTCGTGCTGGGCGAATTCGCGGAAGGGGATGCTTGGGGCCGGGCTGTCGACCGATAGCGGATTCTTGCCTTGTTCGCGCAGGCGCGGGTCGTAGCGCAGCAGCGGCCAGTGGCCGGCTTTCACCGCCAGCTCTTGCTGGCGCAGGTTGTTCGAGAGATCGACGCCGTGGGCGATGCAGGGGCTGTAAGCGATGATGATCGAGACGCCGGGGTAGCTCTCGGCATCGAGGAAGGCCTTCAGCGTATGCACGTCCTTGGCCCCGTAGGCGACCTGGGCGACGAAGACGTTTTCGTAGTCCATCGCGATCTTCGCCAGATCCTTCTTGCGGTTCGGCTTGCCGCCGGCGGCGAATTTGGCGACGGCGCCGAGCGGGGTGGCCTTGGAATTCTGGCCGCCGGTATTGGAATAGACCTCGGTGTCGAGCACCAGAATATTCACGTCCTGCCCGGAAGCCAGCACATGGTCGAGGCCGCCGAAGCCGATGTCGTAGGCCCAGCCGTCGCCGCCGATGATCCACACGCTGCGGCGGACGAGATGGTCGGCCACGGCCGCCAGTCGTTCGGCTTCCGGCGTGGCCAGGGCGGCGAGCGCGGTTTTCAAGGCGGCGACGCGCTCGCGCTGTTCGTGGATGCCGGCCTCGCTGTGCGGGTCGGCTTGCAGCAGACCGGCAACCAGGGCCGGGTCCAATCGACTGGCCAGCGCCTGCAATTGAATGCGTGCCGTATCGGCCAGGGTGTTGGTGGCCAGCCGCATGCCGAGGCCGAATTCGGCGTTGTCCTCGAACAGCGAATTGCTCCAGGCTGGGCCGCGCCCGTCGGCATCCTGGCTGTAGGGCGTGGTCGGCAGGTTGCCGCCGTAGATCGAGGAGCAGCCGGTGGCGTTGGCGACCAGCATGCGGTCGCCGAAGAGTTGCGTGGCGAGGCGGATGTAGGGCGTTTCGCCGCAGCCGACGCAGGCGCCGGAGAATTCGAAATAAGGCTGCAACTGCATCGCGCCGGGCAGCGCGGTGCGCTTGACCAGGGGGCGCGGTAGCGCCGGCAGGCTCAGGAAATAGTCCCAGTTGGCCACTTCGGCGGCGCGCAACGGCGCCTGCTCGACCATGTTGATGGCCTTGTGCGAAATATTGGACTTGTCGCGGATCGGGCAGGCTTCGACGCACAGCGTGCAGCCGGTGCAATCTTCGGGCGCGACCTGATAGGCCATGCGGCTGCCGGCCGGGTAATCCTTGCTGCGCGCCGCCATGTGCTTGAAGGTGGGCGGCGCATCGGCGACGGCTTCCGCCGGGAAGGTCTTGGCGCGGATGGCGGAGTGCGGGCAGACGAAAACGCACTTGCCGCATTGCGTGCACAACTTCTCGTCGAGGACCGGAATTTGCAGCGCCAGATTGCGTTTCTCGTACTGCGCGGTGCCGGTCGGCCAGGTGCCATCGACCGGGAAGAGCGACACCGGCAGCCGGTCGCCATGGCCGGCGATCAAGGGCAGCGTGACGCGGTGGATGAAGTCGTCGGCCGCCGACGCTGTCGACGCCGCCTCGTCGGCCAGGGTGGCATCGGCCGGAATGGCAACCGCGTGCAGGCTGGCCAGCGTCTGGTCGATGGCGCGGAAATTCAGCTCGGCGATGCGCCGGCCCTTGCGGCCATAAGTCTTTTCGACCGCGTGCTTGATCGCGGCGATGGCCTGATCCTGCGGCAGGATGCCGGAGATGGCGAAGAAATAGGTCTGCATCACGGTGTTGATGCGGCGGCCCATGTTGGCGGCCTGCGCCACTGCATAGGCATCGATCACGTAGAGCTTGATGCGTTTGGCGATGATCTGGCGCTGGACGCGGGCGGGCAGCATCGCCCAGACCCGCTCGGGGGCCGCTTCGGTGTTGAGCAGCAGCACGGCTTCGGGGGCGGCGTGGGCCAGCAGGTCGTGGGTGGCCAGGAAATGTGGCTGGTGGCAGGCGACGAAGCGGGAATCGCCGTCGCCGGTCAGGTAGGCCGAGCGGATCGGCTGCGGGCCGAAGCGCAGGTGCGACACGGTCATCGCGCCCGATTTCTTCGAGTCGTAGACGAAATAGCCCTGGGCGTAGAGCTGGGTTTCGTCGCCGATGATCTTGATCGAATTCTTGTTGGCCGACACCGTGCCGTCGGAGCCGAGGCCGTAGAAAACGGCGGCGAAATTGGCGCGGGCGGCGGCGGTGCGGAAAGCCGCGTCGTAGGCGAGGGACAGCTGCGTCACATCATCGTCGATGCCGACCGTGAAGCGCCGCTTCGGCATGGCTGCGGTGCATTGCGCGAAAACGGCAACAACCATCGCCGGGGTGAATTCCTTGGAGCCCAGCCCGTAGCGGCCGCCGAGCACGCGGGGCATGGCGGGAAAGCGCGGCGTCGGGCTGGCGGCGTCTTCGGCGATGGCGACCAGCACATCCTTGAACAGCGGCTCGCCATCGGCGCCCGGCTCCTTGGTACGGTCGAGCACGGCCAGCGTGCGCACGGTCGGCGGGAGGGCGGCGAGCAGCGCGGCGGGCGCCCAGGGGCGGAACAGGCGGACCTTGAGCAGGCCGAGCTTTTCGCCGGCGGCGACCAGATCGCTGACCGTTTCCTCAACGGTCTCGGCACCCGAGCCCATCATCACGATGACCCGTTCGGCGTCGGGGGCGCCGACGTAATCGAAGAGCCGGTATTGCCGGCCGGTCAGCGCGGCGAAGCGATCCATGCTGGCCTGCACGATGGCGGGGAAAGCGTCGAACCACGGGTTCTGCGCCTCGCGGCACTGGAAAAAAGTGTCCGGATTCTGTGCCGTACCGCGCAGCACCGGGTGTTCCGGCGACAGGGCGCGCTGGCGCTGGGCGTTGATCAGCGGCTGATCGAGCAGCGCATGCAGCGTGGCATCGGGCAGCGGCGTGATCTTGGCCACCTCGTGCGAGGTGCGGAAGCCGTCGAAGAAATGCAGCACCGGAATGCGTCCGGCCAGCGTGGCGGCGGAAGCGATGGCGGCCATGTCCTGCGCTTCCTGCACCGAGTTGGAGGCCAGCAGCGCAAAGCCGGTGGCGCGGGTGGCCATCACGTCGGAGTGGTCGCCAAAAATCGACAGCGCATGCGCCGCGACGGCGCGGGCGGCCACATGGAAGACGGTCGGCGTCAGTTCGCCGGCGATCTTGTACATGTTGGGGATCATCAGCAAGAGGCCCTGCGACGCCGTGAAGGTCGTCGCCAGCGCGCCAGCCTGCAAGGCGCCATGCACGGCACCGGCGGCGCCGCCTTCGGATTGCAACTCGATGACCGTGGGAACGGTGCCCCACAGATTCTTGCGCCCGAGGGCGGCCCATTCGTCGGACAACTCGCCCATGCTGGAGGAGGGGGTGATCGGGTAAATCGCGATCACTTCGGAAACGCGGAAAGCCACGTTGGCGACGGCTTCGTTGCCGTCAATGGTAAGCACCTTGTTCATTATTCTGCCTTTTGTGCTGCGTTGCACAAACCATGATACGCCTGATTATTGCAGCGGGTATGACGTGATGTTTCGCATCGTGGTGTTGCGTTGCACCAAGCCTGGCGCCGGCGAATTCATGGTCGAGGTCGAGGGGTGTCCAGCAAGGTAAACTTCCGCTCATCCCGCTGAATGGGCGATGAGGTTTCCTGAGATGACCAAACTGCTGATCGGAATCGTGCTGACTTGTCTGGTGCTGCTGGCCGGGTTGGTGGCGGCGGCGCCGCCGGTGGGGAAGAGCATTCAGGATGTGCTGCAACTGCTGGAGCAATATCGGCCCGATCCGGCGCGGTCGGCGGAGATGGCGCGGACTTTGGCGGCCGAGCCGCCGGCGGGGAGCGAGGGGGCGGCGCTGGCGCGGTTTTATCTGGAGCGGGGCCGGGTGGCGGCTGAGGCGGGGATGATTGCCCGGCAGATCGCCGATTTCCGCCGGGTGGTCGAGCTGGGGGGCGGGCCGACGCCGGCGCGGACGTACAAGGAACTGGCGCTGGCGGAGTTTCAGGGCGGGGATTTCGCTGCGGCGCTGGCGG
>JBEBBF010000461.1:0-8648 GCA_041158545.1 Pseudomonadota bacterium
TCCCAGCCCTGGGCGCGCAGCCAGTCCAGGTCAGCCCGGACCGCCTTCGAGCCGGGCAGCACGATCAGGTCCGCCGGCGGCGGCGTCTGGCCGGGGCCGATCCAGCGGAAATCGACTTCCGGATGCAGCCGGAGCGGATCGAGGTCGTTGTGGTTGGACACCCGCGGCCAGGCCGGGGCGATCACCCGCAGCCGGGTTTCGCCCTTGGCCGCGACTTCGCTGGCGATGGCGTCTTCCGCGTCGAGGAACAACCCGTGCAGATAGGGCAGCACCGCCAGCACCGGCTTGCCGGTCTCGGCCTCCAGCCAGTCGAGTCCGGACTGCAGCAGGCCGATGTCGCCGCGGAAACGGTTGATCACGAAGCCTTTGACCCGCGCCCGCTCCGCTGGCGACAGCAGCGCCAGCGTCCCGACCAGATGGGCGAAAACGCCGCCGCGGTCGATGTCGGCGATCAGGATCACCGGGCAATCGGCCGCCTCGGCAAAGCCCATGTTGGCGATGTCCCGGTCACGCAGATTGATTTCCGCCGGACTGCCGGCGCCCTCGACCATCACGCAATCGTAGCCGGCCTGCAGCCGCTGCCACGACGCCAGCACGGCGCCCAGCGCCCGCGGCTTGTAGTCGTGGTAATCCCGCGCCTCCAGGTCACTGACCACCTTGCCGTGGATGATCACCTGCGCCCGGCAGTCGGAACTGGGTTTCAGCAGCACCGGATTGAAGTCGGTATGCGCCGGCACCCCGGCCGCCAGGGCCTGCAGCGCCTGCGCCCGGCCGATCTCGCCACCATCGACCGTCACCGCCGAATTCAGCGCCATGTTCTGCGGTTTGAACGGCGCCACCCGCAACTTGCGACGGGCCAGCACGCGGCACAGCGCCGCCACCAGCACCGATTTGCCAGCGTCGGAGGTGCAACCTTGCACCATCAGGGAAAAATCTGCCATGGACCAGGGGGAATTCCGGGGGGCGGCGATTATCCCACCCCGACTTCCACCCATTCCGGCAAAAACTGAAAAATTTCACATTTTCACTAGGGTAAACCCTAGCGGACTGGCATTTTCCGGTGCATTTTTCATTCTGAAAGCCCTGCATCGACCGCTTAGGCCAAGCCGCCGCAAGCTCCTGATTGTCCGCAGGAATTTCAGAAATTTACAGCAGCATATTTCGACAAGCCCGGGCCCGGAAATGGCAAAAATATCCATGCTAGACTGCAAGCTGAACGAAAAGCAGACATGGCATGAAATCCCTTCACTTACGTCGGCGACCACTTCTTGGTACGCTGATCACCTCCTGCATGGCAACCGTCGGCACCGCCTGGGCGCAAACGCCGCCGGATGCCGGGCGCCTGTTGCAGGACAACCAGCCCACCCTGGAACGCCCCACCGCGCTGCCGCCGCCCATCGTCGCGCCCCAGCAATCCCGCCCCGCCAGCCCGGCCGTCGCCGGGGACATCCGGGTTCAGGTCAGCCAGTTCACCTTCGTCGGGAACGCCGCCGTGAGCACCGCTGAACTCGAACGCGCCCTCGCCCCCTGGGTGGGCAAATCGCTGAATTTCGGCGAGCTGATCGAATGCGTGGAATCGGTCGAAGCCCGCTACAAATCCGCCGGTTTCTTCCTCGCCCAAGCCTACCTGCCGCCGCAGAAAATTCGCGACGGCATCATCGAGATCAGCGTCAGCGAAGGCCGCCTCGGCGAAACCCGGCTGGAAGGCGAAAGCCGGATCGCCCCGGACGTGCTCTACGCCTATGTGGATCGCCTGCCCAGGGACGAACCGCTGCAACTGCCGCAACTGGAACGGCAGGTGCTGCTGCTCAACGAGCTCGCCGGCGGCAAGGTCAGCCTGGACCTCCAGGCCGGCGACAAAGCCGGCACCACCGACATCGTGCTGGTCCAGAAGGAAGACACCGCCGCCAACGGCAAGCTGGAAGCCAACAACCACGGCCTGCCCTCCACCGGCGAAAAGCGCATGGGCCTGACCCTCTCCGGCAACAGCCCCTTCGGCCGGGGGGAACGGATCAGCTTCAACGCCATGACCAGCGAAACCCGCGGCCTGACCAGCTACAACCTGCGTGGCGACCTGCCGCTGGGCAGCGCCGGCTGGAAGGTCTTCGCCAGCGCCGCCCGCGCCGAATACAGCCTGGGCGGCGCCTTCGCCAGCCTGAAGGCCAGCGGCCAGGCCGACACCCTGCGGCTGGGCGCCAGCTATCCGCTGTTGCGCAGTCGCACCGCCAACCTGCGGCTGCAGGTGGATGTGGATCACAACCGCCTCAACGACAACTTCAGCACCTTTTCCCTGCAACTGGGCAAGCAGAGCCGGGGCATCACCACCACCCTCAGCGGCGACTGGCAGGACGACTTGTTTGGTCCCAGCGCCAACCGGGTCGACCTCGCGCTCCGGAGCGGCAAGCTGAGCCTGGGCGAAACGGCTGCCCAACTGGATGCACCGCCCGCCGGGCCCGGCACCGCCGGTCATTTCGCCAAACTCAACCTGACCGCTCAACGTCTGCAGTACCTCAGCCCGGCGTTCAGCCTGCAGATGCAGTTGACCGGCCAGTACGCCGACAAGAACCTGGACTCGATGGAAAAGTTCAGCCTCGGCGGCCCGCTGACCCTGCCCGGCTACGCCAGCAGTGAAGCCGTGGCCGACATGGGCCTCCACGCCAAGCTGGGCCTGCGCTGGCAAACCCTGCCGGAACTGGCCATCACCACCTTCACCGATTACGCGGAAGTCCGCCTGCTGCACACGCCGCTGGCCGCCACGACCCGCAGCAACAACAAGCGCCTGAGCGACGCCGGCATCGCCGCCGACCTCCTGCTCGACAAACGCTTCATCGCCAACGCCACCGTCGCCTGGGCTGGCCGGGATGCACCAAACGCCACGGACAACGACCGTCCGCGTTTCTGGTTCAGCCTCGGCTACCTCTGGTGAACTCACTGCGCATCCCGCCCGTCCAAACGCGGATGGAGGAAGAATCATGAACCACGCCTATCGCCTGATCTGGAATGAACAGACCCGCAACTGGGTCGCCGTCGCTGAAATCGTCCGTGCACACGGCAAACGCAGTGGCGGCACCGTCCGGGCGCGTGGTTATCGTCCTCTCGTTGGTTTTGGTCTGAAGCTCCTGGCCGCACTGATGATCCTGATGGGCGCCCCGGCCCAGGCCGGGCTGGACGTCAACACGCTGCCCACGGGCGGCAACGTCATGGCCGGCAACGCCGGTTTCAACCAGAACGGCAGCACGCTGACGGTGCAGCAATCCAGCCAGCGGGCGGTCATCGACTGGCAGAGTTTCAACATCGGCAGCAACGCCGCCGTCGTCTTCCAGCAACCCGACAGCAGCGCCATCGCGCTGAACCGGGTGCTCGGCGCCGAAGCCAGCCAGATTTACGGCCGGCTGACCGCCAACGGCCAGATCTTCCTGCTCAACCCCCACGGCATGCTGTTTGCCCGCGGCGCCCAGGTCAATGTCGGCAGCCTGCTGGCCTCGACGCTGCAAATGAGCAACGCCGACTTCATGGCCGGCAACTACCAGCTCAGCACCCCGGGCAGCGGCAGCATCGTCAACGCCGGCACGCTCAACGCCACCGGTAGCGTGGTCCTGCTGGGCAACACCGTCGCCAACAGCGGGCAGATTTACGCAACCACGGCCACCCTCGCCGCCGGCAATCGCGTCGCGCTTGATCTCAGCGGCGACGGCCTGATCCGCGCCCGGATCACCGACCCGGCACTGCGCGCCAGCATCGAAAACAGCGGCAGCATCGATGCCACGGCGGCGATCACCCTCAGCGCCGGCCAGGCGAAAAACGCCCTGGACCGTCTGGTCAACAACAGCGGCGTGCTGCGCGCCAGCGGCCTGACCCAGCGCGGCGGCGACATCCTGCTCGAAGCTGCAGACGTCACCAACACCGGCAGCATAGCCGCCAGCGGCAACCTGGGCGGCGGCAGCGTCAAGCTGATGGGCGACATGGAGGGCGGCACGGTCAAGACCGGCGGCACGCTGAGCGCTGAAGCCCGGCAGAGCGGCGACGGCGGCTTCATCGAAACCTCCGCCGCGCACGTCAAGGTCGATTCCCTGGTCAAGGTCAGCACCGCGGCGAAAACCGGCCGGATCGGCTCCTGGCTGATCGACCCCAGCGACGTGGTCATCGCCGCCAGCGGTGGCGACATGACCGGCGCCGCCCTGAGCAACAGCCTGAACACCACGTCGATCACCGTAGCGACCCAGCCCGCTCCTGCCGCCGGCAACGGCGATATTTTTGTCAATGACGCGATCAGCTGGACCGGCAACAGCGTCCTGACGCTGTCGGCCCATCGCAACATCCAGATCGGCGCCAACATCACTGCCAGCGGCAACACCGCCGGCCTGCGCCTTTATTACGGCGGCAGCAGCGAAGGGGTCGGCCCCAGCAACTACGACGCGAGCTATTCCCTGCTGAACGGCGCCAAGGTCACGCTGTCCGGCGCCAACCCGACCCTGTGGATCGGCGGCGACGAATACACCGTGATCAACCGCCTGGGCAGCAGCAGCGATCCCTCGCTGCATTCATTGCACAGCGTCCGCCTGGATCCGGACAGCTATTACGCGCTGGGCGACGACATCGACGCCTCTTCAACCAGCGTCGCCGCGCAGAATTACGTTCCGATCACCGATTTCAACGGGATTCTCGATGGCCTCGGCCACAGGATCGACAAGCTGACGATCAACCGCAGCGGCTACGATTACGTTGGCCTGTTTGGCACCGTCACCGACTCGGCCACGATCCGTAACCTGAACCTGAGCAACTTCAGCATCACCGGCCATAACTTTGTTGGCGGCATTGCGGGCGAAAACTACGGCACGATCAAGAATGTTTCCGTCTCAGGCACCCTGAGCGGCCACAGCGCCGTTGGCGGCGTTGTCGGCGCCAACTACGGCCACATCAATTACGCCACCAGCACGGTCGATGTCTCCGGTGATAACAGCTTGGGCGGCATTGCCGGGACCAATAATCTCAATTCCAATATCGACAACAGCGCCGCAAGCGGCAGCGTCAGCGGCCAAGCCGACCTCGGCGGCATCGTCGGGCGTAACACCGGGACCTTCAGCAACAGCCATTACGATGTGGACAGCTTCGTCCTGACCGTCAATGGCCAGAAGCAGACCCAGCAGCTGACCATCGGCGCCATGTACAGCAGCCAGTATTCCGACTGGAGCAGCCACGGCCGCTCGTTGAAGATTTCCGACTACTTCAGCCAAAGCGCCGACGGCTATTACCTGGTCGGCACGACCCAGAATCTGAAGGACCTCCTTGGTTTCGCCGACAACAGCAACTACGACTTCCGCCTCACCCAAAACATCGACCTCAGCCCAATCCCCGGTTGGCACCTTCCCTATCTTGAAACACACTCCTTCAACGGCAACGGCTACATCCTTTCCAACCTATACATTGACCAGCAGTTCAATGCCTCCAAAGGGCTGTTCGGACAAATTTCCAACAGCGGCTATGTCGGCAAGCTTGGCGTAACCGGAGCCCAAGTTAAAGGCGGCGACCAGACTGGAGTCATTACTGGTTACAACCGCGGCATCCTTTATGACAGTTACGCTTATGGCAATGTCCAAGGCAATGAACATGTCGGAGGTCTAGTCGGACAAAACTCTGGACAAATTTCCCAGAGTTACGCCGACGTCAACGTCAGTGGCATCCAGAAGGTAGGTGGTTTGGCTGGTAGCAACGTAAGTAAAAACCCTTCTTTGCCAGATAGCTATTCCTCGGCGAGCATCATCAACACCTATAGTCTGGGCAACGTGACCGGCACCACCGAAGTCGGCGGTCTGATCGGTTACAACCGTAGTTTCCTGCGCACCAGCTATGCCACCGGCGCCGTCAGCGGCAGCACCGTGACCGGTGGCCTGATCGGCAACAATGGCGCCATCCTCTCGTCCAGCTACACCAACTTCTGGGATTCGGACACGACCGGGCAAACCCGGGCGATCGGCGGCGTGTTTGGCGATGACGTCAGCGCCACAACCGGCACCTCCGCCGTCACCAGCATTTCCGGCACCAGCGCCTTTTCCCGGACGACTTACCGGAGCTTCAACTTTGCCTCCACATCCAGCGGCATCTGGTGGAACAGCGAAGGCAGCACCCGTCCGATCCTGCGCAGCGAATACAACACCCGGATCAGCAATGCCCACCAGCTGGAGTTGGTGAATCTTGACCAGACTGCCAGCTATACCCTGGTCGGCGACATCGATCTGAGTCTGACCCGCGACGGCAATCAGCTGTGGAATACCCAGCGGGGCTTCAGCCCGATCACCAGCGACGCCGGCTTTTCCGGCAGCCTGGATGGCCAGGGCCATGCGATTAACAATCTGTACCTCAATCGCTCGACCACCAATTACATCGGCCTGTTCTCCCGCCTCGGCTCCGGCACTATCAGCAACCTGACGCTGAGCAATGTTCTAGTTACCGGCGCCCAGGATACCGGCGCCCTGGTCGGCAAGGCTTTCGGCGGCAGCATCACCAACGTCAGCAGCAGCGGCACGGTTACCGGGACCACTTACACCGGCGGTCTGGTCGGTTACAACGCGGCCAATGTGAGCAACAGCAGTTCCAGCGCCAAGGTCATCGGCGAACAGAACGTCGGTGGCCTGATCGGGACGAACGAGGGCGTGATCAACAACGCATCCGCCAGCGGCAATGTCAGCGGCACCGCCCACATCGGTGGCCTGATCGGCTGGAACTCGGAAGCCGTCAAGAACAGTTCGGCCAGCGGCACGGTCCAGGGCCAATCCGACCTCGGTGGCCTGATTGGTACCAACACCAGCAACGATGTGGAAAATGTCGCCGCCTCAGGCAAGGTCACCGGCCTGGATGCCGCCGATAACGTCGGCGGCCTGATCGGCTACAACTCCGGCGAAGTCAAGAAGAGCCACGCCAGCGGCACGGTCAGCGGCCAGACCTACGTCGGCGGCCTGATCGGCTGGAACGACGCCAATTTGAGCGCGGTTTACGCAACGGGGAACGTCACCGGCACCAGCTCCACGGCATTGAAGACCGGCGGCCTAGTTGGCCTCAACTGGGGGGACATCGACAAAGCCTATGCAAGTGGCACTGTTTCCGGCGTCGAAAACGTCGGTGGCCTGATCGGCTGGAATTACGCCAATCTGCGCAACGTCTACAGCACCGGCCAGGTCTCCGGGGTCATCCGGGTCGGCGGCCTGATCGGCTTCCAATCGACGAGCAACCTCGACCAGGCTTTTTCCAGCGGCGCTGTTTCCGCCTCGTCCGGCTATGTCGGTGGCCTGATTGGCGAAAATTACGGCAGCCTCAACAATGTCTACACGACTTCCCAGGTCAGCGGCGCCGCAACCCTGGCCGGCGGTCTGGTCGGCGCCAACACCGGCAGCATCACCCATGCCTACGCCACGGGCAACGTCACCGCAACAGGCGCCACTGTCGGCGCGCTGATCGGCGCCAACGACAATGCCGCCAGTCTGAGCGGCGTCTTCTGGCAATCCGGCGCCCTGCCCGGCATCGCCGAAGGGAGCAAACCCAGCGGCGCACAAAGCAAAACCGCCACCCAGTTGCGCACGCAGTCCACCTTCACCGATGCGGGCTGGGACATTGCCACCCTCGGCGGCGACAGCAGCGTCTGGCGGATCTACGACGGCAGCACCATGCCCTTGCTGCGGGTATTCATGAACCCGCTGACCATCACCGCCGACAACATCAGCAAGACTTACGATGGCACCACCGTCACGGCGCTGAGCAACGCCACCTATTCCGTCGCCGGTGCCGCAGGGTCGGCCCTCTTGCTCAACGGCAGCACCCCCTACTCCGGCGCCGTCAACGCCGGCACCTACAAACCGACGCTCTACTCCAGCCAGCTCGGCTACGACATCAGCTACAGCGGCGGCACCCTGAGCATCCTGCCGAAGACCCTTACTGCAGCCCTGACCGGCACGATCAGCAAGACCTACGACGGCAGCACCGACGCCGCGCTCAGCAGTGGCAACTTCAGCCTGACCGGCCTGGTCGGCAGCGAATCGATGACCGTCGGCAAGACTTCCGGCAGCTACAACAGCAAGGATGTCGTCAGCGCCAATTCAGTCAGCACGACACTCTCCGGCGCCGACTTCACCGCCGCCACCGGCACGCTGACCAGCAACTACACCCTGCCGACCACCGCCAGCGGCACAGCCAGCATCACCGCCAAGACCCTCGCCGCAGCGCTGACCGGCACAATCAGCAAGACCTACGACGGCACCACCGACGCCGCTCTCAACAGCGGCAACTTCAGCCTCAGCGGCCTCGTCGGCAGCGAATCCCTGACGGTCGGCAAGACTTCCGGCAGCTACAACTCCAAGGATGTCGTTTCTGCCAATTCCGTCAGCACCACGCTCAGTAACGCCGACTTCACCGCCACCACCGGTACGCTGACCAGCAACTACGTCCTGCCCACCACCGCCAGCGGCACCGCCAGCATCACCGCCAAGACCCTCGCCGCAGCCCTGACCGGCACGATCAGCAAGACCTACGACGGCACCACCGACGCCGCCCTCGGCAGCGGCAACTTCAGCCTGACCGGCCTGGTCGGCAGCGAATCCCTGACCGTCGGCAAGACCTCCGGCAGCTACAACAGCAAGGACGTCGTCTCCGCCAACTCC
>JBEBBF010000462.1:0-9135 GCA_041158545.1 Pseudomonadota bacterium
GGTCGTCGATGGCAATCACCGCGATCCGGTCCGACGGCGTCCGGCTGCTGTGCTGTACCGCGAAATAGTAGGCCTTGCGCTCCAGGCTCTGAACCAGATCACTTTGATTGACACCCAGGAACAACACGGTCACGACCAGACCCAGAAACCAGTCTTTCTTCCAGAACAGCCCTGCTTTCATCCTCCCCACCTCCCCTGTTGTCTGCTGCTCTTGGCCTCCGAAGCACTGTCGTTCCGACCGCTGCCCCGAAACTGGTTTCACATATTCTTACAACGGCGGTTAACCCCGTCAAATTTGCCGGGCGCCGCCTTGCATGCCGACAGACGAATTCAGTCCAGCTCGATCTCCTGGCCCAGGCCCTGTGCCCGCGCCGCCTGCTCCACCGCCAGTGCCAGCGCCAGATCCTGGATCGCCATGCCCTGCGACTCGAACAAGGTGATTTCCGCCGCGTCCCGCCGGCCGGGGTGACGCCCGGTCAGCACGTCGCCCAACTCCACCAGTTGCCGGGCATGCAGCCTACCTTTCTCCAGCAGGGGCAACAAATCCCCGGCTTCAGCCAGCGCCACCGGCACGGCATCAACGCAGATCAAGCCGGCCTTGCGCACCGCAGCCTCAGATAACTCCTGGCGGATCAATGCATTAGAACCCGCGGCATTGACATGCACGCCCGGCTGCAACCATTCGGCGTCAAACAGGGGGCTGGCCGCGGTCGTCACGGTGCCGATCAGCTCGCTATCCCGCACGGCGTCCTCCGGGCTGGCGGCAGGCACCACCTCGACCCCGGTGATTTCGCTCTGCGCCCGGCAAAACGTCAGCAATTTTTCAGTCTTGCGGGAATAAACCTTGACCCGGCGCAGCGGCAAGGCCGCGCAGATCGCCTGGACATGCCCCGCCGCCTGCCAGCCACTACCGAACACCCCGGCGACTCGCGCTTCCGGGCGAGCCAGATATTTGGCCGCCACGCCGCTCGCCGCGCCAGTACGCATCATCCCCAGGAAGTCCGCCTGGATCAGCGCCCGCTGTCTTCCGGTCGCCGCATCGAACAGATGCACCTTGAAGCGGTTGCCACTGCGATTGCTGGTATAGGCCTTGTAACCCAGCACGCCCTGGGCCGGCAGCGCGCCCTGGAGCAGGTGCAGCACGGTCTGCGGCAGGCGGGAACGGGCTCGCGGCGTATCCAACGCCCGGCCTTCCGAAAGTTCCCTGTGCGCCAGTTCCACTGCCGCCAGCGCCATCGGCATGGTCAGCACCTGACGCACATCCTGTTCGGTCAATAAGAGTGCCATCGTCGTCCTTCAAAACCCCGTGTCGCCCCATGGCGGGTTTCGAATTTTACCCTTTCCCCTTTTCTTTCCCAGGCGGGGAAATTTCACAGGGGCGAAAAAAAAGCAGGCCTTGCGGCCTGCTTTTCGTGCCTGAGCGAAACAGGGTTACAGCATCGCCTTCAGCAGCTTGCCCATCTCGGACGGGTTGCGGGTCACCTTGAAGCCGCACTCTTCCATGATGGCGAGCTTGGCATCAGCGGTGTCGGCGCCGCCGGAGATCAGCGCACCGGCGTGGCCCATGCGCTTGCCGGCCGGAGCGGTCACACCGGCGATGAAGCCGACGATCGGCTTCTTCATGTTGGCCTTGCACCATTGCGCGGCTTCGGCTTCGTCCGGACCACCGATTTCGCCGATCATGATCACGGCGTCGGTATCGGGATCGTCATTGAAGGCCTTCATCACGTCGATGTGCTTCAGACCATTGATCGGGTCACCACCGATACCCACGGCGGAGGACTGGCCCAGGCCCAGTTCGGTCAGTTGGCCCACAGCTTCGTAGGTCAGCGTACCGGAACGGGACACGACACCAATGCGGCCCTTGCGATGGATGTGGCCGGGCATGATGCCGATCTTGACTTCGTCCGGGGTGATCAGGCCGGGGCAGTTCGGGCCGAGCAGCAGGGTCTTCTTGCCGCCCTTGGCTTCCTTTTCCTTCATCTTGTTGCGCACCATCAGCATGTCGCGGACGGGGATGCCTTCGGTGATGCAGATGGCCAGATCGAGGTCGGCTTCAACGGCTTCCCAGATCGCAGCGGCAGCACCTGCCGGCGGAACGTAGATCACGGAAACGGTGGCACCGGTTTGCTGGGCGGCTTCCTTGACGGAGGCGTAGATGGGCACGTCGAAAATCTTTTCGCCGGCCTTCTTCGGGTTCACACCGGCGACGAAGCAGTTCTTGCCGTTCGCGTATTCGATACACTTTTCGGTGTGGAACTGGCCGGTCTTGCCGGTAATGCCCTGGGTGATGATCTTGGTGTCTTTGTTGATCAGGATAGACATTCGGTGGCTCCTTACTTGACCGCTTCGACGATCTTGGTGGCGGCTTCCGCCATGGAATCGGCAGAGATGATGGGCAGGCCGGAGTCCTTCAGGATCTGCTTGCCCAGGTCTTCGTTGGTGCCCTTCATGCGGACCACCAGCGGCACGGAGAGGTTAACCGCACGGGAGGCCACGACCACGCCGGTGGCGATGGTGTCGCAGCGCATGATGCCGCCGAAGATGTTGACCAGGATGCCCTTGACCTTGGGGTTCTTCAGCATCAGCTTGAAGGCTTCGGTCACCTTCTCGGCCGTGGCGCCACCACCGACGTCCAGGAAGTTGGCGGGTTCTGCGCCGAACAGCTTGATGGTGTCCATCGTCGCCATCGCCAGACCGGCACCGTTCACCAGACAACCGATGTTGCCGTCCAGGGAGATGTAGGCCAGGTCGAACTTGGAGGCTTCGACTTCATCCGGATCTTCTTCGTCCAGGTCGCGCATCGCGACGATTTCCTGCTGACGGTACAGCGCGTTGGAGTCGAAATTGAACTTGGCGTCCAGCGCCTTGACCGTGCCATCGCCTTCGTGGATCAGCGGGTTGATTTCCGCCAGCGAAGCATCGGTTTCCATGTAGCAGGTGTACAGGCTCTTCAGGGTTTCGACGCACTGCGGGATCGAAGCCTCGTTCATGCCCATGCCCTTGGCCAGGGTCAGCGCCTGCTCGTCGGTCAGGCCGACCAGCGGGTTGATGAAGACCTTGATGATCTTTTCCGGGGTCTTGTGGGCGACTTCTTCGATGTCCATCCCGCCTTCGTACGAGGCCATCATGGCCACGGACTGGGTGGCACGGTCGGTCAGGCAGGCGACGTAGTATTCGTGCTTG
Source organism: Pseudomonadota bacterium (assembly GCA_041158545.1). Classification (GTDB taxonomy): domain Bacteria; phylum Pseudomonadota; class Gammaproteobacteria; order Burkholderiales; family Rhodocyclaceae; genus JBEBBF01. The sequence continues at coordinate 3,187 of JBEBBF010000462.1, forward strand.
ATGTCAGCGCCTTCTTCGATCAGCAGGTTGCGGACCTTCTGGCCTTCCGGACCGGTCTGATGCGTGATCAGCTGCATGCCCAGAATCTGGCTGGCGTATTCGCGCACTTGCTCCAGGGACTTGGCAACCTTGACGCCACCGCCCTTGCCACGGCCACCGGCATGAATCTGAGCCTTGACCACCCAAATGCTGCCGCCCAGGGTTTCAGCTGCCTTGACCGCGTCGTCAACGGTGGTGCAGTGAATCCCGCGCGGAACCGTAACGCCGAATTTCTTCAGGATTTGCTTGCCCTGATATTCGTGAATTTTCATGCGCTTTCCTTGCTTGAATTGAAGTTGCGAGCAATTTAGGCGGTGAGCGTGATCAACCCCAACCACCGTTCCCTTGGCTGCATCGTCATCCGGCGTACCGGACTGACCCGCTTCCTAAGTCTGTCTTCTTTGCCTTGTATGGCTGCTTGTTAGCCGAAAAATGTTATCACAATCATTGCAGCTTGTTTCAGCCGGAAATTCATAATTATGGCGCCCGCCCCTCCCGCCGCCGCTGGCGGATCACCCAGGCCAGCAGCGGTGTCAGGCTGCCGGCCGCGGCAACCAGGCTCAGCGTCGCCGCCAGCCAGAAGCCGCTGACGCCCCAGGGCGGCGTGGCGCGATAGGCAAAATACCAGCCGCCCCCGAGACCCACGCCCCAGAAACAGCCCAGTTGCACCAGCATCGGCAGGAAAGTCACCCGGTAGGCACGTAACGCGTAACCGGCGATGGTCTGGATCGCATCGAAAAACTGATACACCGCGACATAGGCCACCAGCGCGGTGGCAACGCTGCGCACCTGCACGGCATCCGTATAGACGCCGCTGACCGCCTCGGCCTGCGCCCATAGCCCGGCCCCCACCAGCAGGGAGACGCCGCCAGCCAGCGCGATGCCTACCGCCACAGTCCGGCTTGCCCGTCGCGGCTCGCCGGCCCCCAGGGCCTGCCCGACCGCCGACAGCGTCGCAATCGCCAGGGACAGGGGCACCATGTAGGTCAGCGCCGACAGACTGGCGACGATGCGATGCCCGGCAAGCACCTCGGCCCCCAGCGGCGCCACAAACAGCGCCATCAGCGTAAACGCGCTGATCTCGACAAAATTGGCCACCCCCATCGGCAGCCCGAGGTGCAGCAGCGCCCGCCAGGTTGCCCAGTTCGGGCGGCGCCAGCGCTGCAACACCCCGTAGCGTGCCGCCAGCGGCCCCCGCAGCAGGTAAGTCAATGCCGCGAAACAGGCCAGCCAGCTGATCAGGGCATTCGAGGTCGCGCAGCCCACCGCCCCTTTTTCGACCCCCAGCCAGCCGTGCAAGGCAAAGCCCCAGGCCAGCAGCGCGTGCAGCAGCAAATTGGCCAGCCCGATGAACACCAGCAGGCGGGCGCGGCCGATGCCGTTGCAGAACGCGTAGATGCTGCGATAAGTCAGCGAGGCCGGCATCGCCCAGGCCAGCGTCGCCAGATAGGCACGGACCTTGGCCTCCACTTCCGCCGGCATCGGGCTCAGCGCCAGCAGGGGATCGGGAAAATGCAGCGCCAGCATGCCGGGCAGGCTGAGCAGCCAGGCCAGCCAGAACCCCTGTTGCAGCAGCGCCCCCGCCTCCGCTTCCCGGCCCGCGCCCTGGGCATGCGCCACCAGCGGCGACAGCGCCTGGAGCACCCCGACCAGCGCGAAGACGATCGACACCTGGATGCCGCCACCAATCGCCACAGCCGCCAGATCAACCGCCGAGGCATGCCCCAGCACCGCGGTATCCACCACCATCATGCCGATGGACGCCAGCTGGGCCACCAGCACCGGCAAGGCATGGGCCAGCAACTCGCGGGCGATGTCGGGAACGGAACGCATGGGCCGATTGTCGCATACGCGCCCTGGCCGTCCGACCGGACGCTGCCCGGGCAAATCCAACCCTTCACTGAACCCATCATGCAAAACAACACGCAATCCCTGACCCCGGAAGAACTCGCCGCCGCCGTAACCACCGCCATGTTCCGTCGCGACGCCCTGGCGCAGCATCTGGGCATCGTCATCGAAGAAACCCGCCCCGGCTACGCCCGCGCCCACATGAAAGTCCGCGATTTCATGCTCAACGGCCACGGCAGCTGCCACGGCGGCATGCTGTTCGCGTTTGCCGACACCGTCTTTGCCTACGCCTGCAACAGCTACAACGAAAACACCGTCGCCTCCGGCTGCACCATCGACTTTCTCGCCCCCTGCCCCGCCGGCGAAACCCTGACCGCCATCGCCATCGAGCGCTCCAAGGCCGGCCGCACCGGCATTTACGATGTGGACATTTGCGACCATCGCGGCAACAACGTCGCGGTATTCCGCGGCCGTTCCTACCGGATCAAGGGCCAGGTTCTGGCCCATCCTGACTCGCCGGAAGCTGATCTGGCTCAATAATTCCTCCGATCCGGCAGCTAGACTGCCGGGTTCAAGGAGGAAGACCATGTCGCAAGTTCAGAACAAGGCCGGCTTTTCGGCCATTGAAACCGCCAGCCGGGACGAAATCACCGCACTCCAGACCGAGCGCCTGCGCTGGTCACTGCAACACGCCTACAACAACGTCGCCCACTACCGGGCCAGCTTCGACGCGGCCGGCGTCCACCCCGACGACTTCAAGACCCTGGCCGACCTGGCCAAATTCCCCTTCACCACCAAGCAGGACCTGCGCGACAACTACCCGTTCAAGATGTTCGCCGTCCCGCGGGAAAAGGTGGTCCGGGTCCATGCCTCCTCCGGCACCACCGGCAAACCCACCGTCGTCGGCTACACCCAGAAGGACATCGACACCTGGGCCGAACTGATCGCCCGCTCGATCTACGCCTCCGGCGGCCGCCCCGGTGACATCGTCCATGTCGCCTACGGGTACGGCCTGTTCACCGGCGGCCTCGGCGCCCACTACGGCGCTGAAAAGCTGGGCTGCACGGTGATTCCGATGAGCGGCGGCCAGACCGAAAAGCAGGTCCAGCTGATCACCGACTTCAAGCCGGACATCATCATGGTCACCCCGTCCTACATGCTGAACATCGCCGACGAATTCCGCCGCCAGGGGCTGGACCCGCGGCAATCCGGCCTGCGCATCGGCATCCACGGTGCCGAGCCCTGGACCCACCAGATGCGCCAGGAAATCGAAAACACCTTCGGCATCGACGCCATCGACATCTACGGCCTGTCCGAAGTCATCGGCCCCGGCGTCGCCAACGAATGCTGCGAGACCAAGGACGGTCCGGTGATCTGGGAAGATCATTTCTACCCGGAAATCATCGACCCCCTGACCGGCGAGGTCCTGCCGGAAGGCAGCCAGGGCGAACTGGTATTCACCTCGCTGACCAAGGAAGCCATGCCGGTCATCCGCTACCGCACCCGCGACCTGACCCGGCTGCTGGCGCCGACCGCCCGCGCCTTCCGGCGGATGGACAAGATCACCGGCCGGTCCGACGACATGCTGATCATCCGCGGCGTCAACGTCTTCCCCAGCCAGATCGAGGAACTGATCCTCAAGCAGCCCAAGCTGTCGCCGCACTACCTGCTCGAAGTCTTCCGCGACGGCCACCTGGATTCCATGATCGTCAATGTGGAAATGAAGACCGACTTTGCCTACTCCACCTCGGCGGAAAAGGAATTCGTCGCCCACGACCTGCAGCACCACATCAAGTCCTACATCGGCATCTCGACCCGGGTGAACATCGTCGAAGTCGGCGGCATCGAACGCTCAATCGGCAAGGCCCGCCGGGTCATCGACAAGCGGCCGAAGGCGTAAGCCCCTGCCGCAGACGCAAAAACGCCGGCGCGCAGCCGGCGTTTTGCATTACAGGCAGGCGCCGCTCAGACCGAAGGGGCGATGCCGATCTTCCCGCTCAACTCGCCGACGCCGTCGATCCCGGCGGTGACCAGATCGCCGGAACGCAGCGTGCCGACCCCGGCCGGCGTGCCGGTATAGATCAGATCCCCCGGCGCCAGCCGCACCAGCCGCGACAGCTGGGCAATCACCCCGGCGACCGACCAGCTCATCTGGCTCAGATCGCCCTGCTGCCGCGTCTCGCCATTCACCTTCAGCCAGATCGCGCCCTTGCCGGGATGCCCGCACTGGCTGGCCAGCCGCAGCGGCCCCGCCACCGCGGAGGCATCAAAACCCTTGCTCATGTCCCAGGGGTGCGCCTTGGCCTTGGCGCGGGCTTGCATGTCGCGCCGGGTCAGATCCAGGCCCACCGTGTAGGCGACCACGCAGTCGAGCGCCCCGGTCACCGGGATGTTGCTGCCGCCCTTGCCCAGCGCCGCGACGAGTTCCACCTCGTGCTGCAGATCCTGGGTGGCTGGCGGATAGGGGATAGCAATCTGCCCGGCGCCGCCGATCAGCGCATCCGCCGGCTTGGTGAAGAAGAACGGCGGCTCCTTGCCTTCCGCCTGATCGTGGGCGCCCATTTCACGGGCATGGTCGGCGTAATTGCGGCCAACGCAAAAGATGCGGCGCACCGGGAACAGGCTGTCGCTGTCCTGGGTCATCAGGGTCGTCACCGCCACAGGGGGAAACAAATAAGTCATGCCTTCCTCAAACCGGGTTGGGTATATCAACAAACTCACATTCCAGGCCGAACTCGACCCGCAGATGCCGCGCCAGCGCCATCACGCCGAAGCGCTCGGTGGCGTGGTGGCCGCAAGCCAGGTAAGCGACACCGCTCTCCCGCGCCAGATGCACCGTCGGTTCGGAAATCTCTCCGGACAGGTAGAGATCCACGCCCGCCGCCACCGCCTGCTCGAAATAGCCCTGGGCGCCGCCGGAACACCAGGCCAGTCGCCTGATGCGTTTTTCCGGATTGCCGATCAGCAGGGGCGGCCGCTGCAGCAGCGTCGTCAGCTGGTCGGCCAGCTCGCCCAGCGCCAGCGCGTCCGGCAACTGCCCCAGCCAACCGATGTCCTTCTCACCGAAGCGGCCACTTACTTCCCAGCCCATGGCCGCCGCCAGCCCGGCATTGTTACCCAATTCCGGGTGAGCATCCAGCGGCAAATGATAGGCAAATAGATTGAGATCATTTTTTATCAAAGTGGCCAGTCTTTGCCGGCGCAAGCCGGTAATCGCCGGGTTTTCGCCCTTCCAGAAATAACCGTGATGCACGATCAGCGCATCCGCCCCACGGGCCAGCGCTGCATCCAGCAAGGCCTGGCAGGCCGTCACCCCCAGCACCACCTTGTGGATCTCCCGGCGTCCTTCCACTTGCAGACCGTTTGGGCAATAATCGCGGAACTGCGGCACCGCCAGCAGCCCATTCAGGTGGTTCTCCAGTTCTTCCCTCAGCATTTCCCGTTTTCTCCTGCTTTCTTCAGCATTTCCCGTCTTCCTACCGCCCGGTCCGTGTTTCCCATGCGCAAGTTGTGGCTGATTTTTGCACAAACCGTCACGATCGCGCTGGCGGCCTACTTCGTTGTCGCCACCCTGCGTCCGGACTGGCTGGGCCACCGCACCACGGTCGTTTCCCTGCGCGAAAGCGGCGGCGGCGATCACGCCCCGGCCCCCGCCAACTCCTTCCGGGACGCCGCCCGTCAGGCGCTGCCGGCGGTGGTCTACATCTACACCAGCCAGGAAATCAAGCGGCCGCGCCACCCGCTGCTGGATGACCCGATCTTCCGCCACTTCTTCGGCGACCGCCCGGATGTCCCGGCGCAACGCAGTTCCGGCCTGGGCTCCGGCGTCATCGTCAGCAGCAACGGCTACATCCTGACCAACAACCACGTCGTCGAAGGCGCCGACGCCATCGAAATCGCCCTGGCGGACACCCGGAAATTCCGCGCCCGCGTCGTCGGCTCCGATCCGGAATCCGACCTCGCCGTGCTGCAGATTCGCCCCGGCCCCAACGAAACCCTGCCCAGCATCACCTTCGGCCTGATGGAAAACGTCCGGGTTGGCGACAGCGTGCTGGCCATCGG
>JBEBBF010000463.1:0-3363 GCA_041158545.1 Pseudomonadota bacterium
CCAGCACCCGGCCCTGGCTATCCATCAGGTAGATCACCCCGGTTCCGGCGCGGACATTCAGCCGCTCCAGGAATAGGTTGGCCCGGCGCACCCGCTGCGCATCCCGGCCACCGTCGGCCAGCAGGTCCAGCACCTCCTGATCCAGCCCGAGGATGCCCGGCACCGGCGCGTAGCGGGACAGCTCCCGCTCCAGCGCCGCGGCGTGCAGGTCCAGCCGGTGCTCGCCGCGGGCGCGCAGCTCGGCCAGACCGCTGCCCAGGCTCCAGCGGTAGGCGCCCCAGCCGACCAGCGCCACCAGCGCCAGCGTCAGCACGCTGACCCCGGCCCCGCCCAGACGGCGGCGCCAGCGTTCCAGCCGGGAATACAGTTCAGCCATCCGCTCCAACCCTTTGCTCCTCACTTCCAGACGACAACGGCGCGTCCCTATGGTAACGCGCCGCTGTGGCCCTGCCCGGTAGTCCGCTTAGCGGGCGGGAGCCACCGCCGCCACTTGATCCGCCACCAGCATGTGCGCTTCCTTCTGATCCAGCACCAGCTCCGGCGCGTCGGCCTCCTGCTGGGTTTCCCCGTTCAGGCACTGCTGCAGCCGGTCGGCGTCCAGCGCCTTGCACCACTTCGCCACCACGACGGTCGCCACGCCGTTGCCGACCAGATTGGTCAGCGCCCGCGCTTCGGACATGAAGCGGTCTATCCCCAGGATCAGCGCCAGCCCGGCCACCGGCACGCCGCCCACCGCCGACAGCGTCGCCGCCAGCACGATGAAGCCGGAACCGGTCACGCCCGCCGCGCCCTTGGAGGTCAGCAGCAGCACCGCCAGCAGCGTCAGTTGCTGCATCAGCGTCAGCGGCGTATCGGTCGCCTGGGCAATGAACACCGCCGCCATCGTCAGATAGATCGAGGTGCCATCCAGGTTGAAGGAGTAGCCGGTGGGAATCACCAGACCGACCACCGACTTCTGCGCGCCCAGGTTTTCAAGCTTGGCCATCATCCGCGGCAGCGCCGATTCCGACGACGAGGTGCCCAGCACCAGCAGCAATTCTTCCTTGATGTACTTGATGAACTTCCAGATCGAAAAGCCATGGAAGCGGGCAATCGACCCCAGCACCACGAAGACGAACACCAGGCAGGTCAGATAGAAGGTCCCCATCAACTGCGCCAGCTGCACCAGCGACCCCACCCCGTGCTTACCGATGGTGAAAGCCATCGCGCCAAAAGCCCCGACGGGTGCCAGCTTCATGATCATGTTCACGATGTGGAACAGCACATGCGACAGCCGCTCGATGAAATCGAACACGATGTTGCCGCGGCCGCCGAAGGCATGCAGCGCAAAGCCGAACAGCGCCGAGAACAGCAGCACCTGCAGCATGTCCCCCTTGGCAAAGGCATCGACCACGCTGGACGGAATCACATTCAGCAGGAAATCCGTCGTGCTCTGCATCTTGCCCGGAGCGGTGTAGTTGGCGATGCCCTTGGTGTCCAGGCTGTTGGGATCGACATGCATCCCCGCCCCCGGCTGCATCACATTGACGATCACCAGCCCGATGACCAGCGCGATGGTGCTGACCACTTCGAAATACAACAGCGCATAACCGCCGGTCTTGCCGACCTTCTTCATGTCCTCCATGCCGGCGATGCCGACCACGACGGTACAAAAGATGATCGGCGCGATGATCATCTTGATCAGCTTGATGAACCCATCCCCCAGCGGCTTCATGTCCGCCCCGAGACTCGGATAGAAATGCCCCAGCAACACGCCCAGGGCAATCGCAACCAGCACCTGGATATACAGGGCCTTCGATTTATTGGCACTCATACGGCTCTCCTCCGTGATCAACAAACCGCGCAGCCGGCGCGGCGGTCGGTCCCTTTTCATTGCAGGAGACGTGCCAACGGCGAGAAAAGCCCTAATTCACTGATTTGCAAGGATTGTCCGGATAAGCAACCCGGAAAGCGCGTTCGGAAAACCGGATAAGCGGCGGGAAGGGCGTTCGGGTTTCCGGACGGCGGGGGCAGGAACAACCAGAATACGGCAACGCCACGCTGGCCATTGCCCGCCGCAAACGCGCAGCACCCTCAGGCGTGGGTGGCTTTCTGGATCACTTCCGTGGCCCACTGATTGAGGCTCTTGCCCGCGGACTGGGCCGCGACCAGCGCAGCGCCATGCACTTCCGGCGGAATGCGCAGCAGCAGGCGGCCGGAAGCTGTCTTTTCCGGCTTGATTCCCAGCTCCCGGCATTCATCCAGAAAATCATCCACGGCATGGGTGAATTCCGAACGGAGTTCGGCAACGGTGCTGCCATGAAAACTGATGATGGATCGCAGCCCGAGAATCCGGCCCACAAAAATTTCATCACGCTCATCGAACTCGATGCGCGCGGTATAGCCCTTGTACGTCATGGTGTTCATGGTTTGACTCCGACTCGTTCAAGCAACTCGCGGGCTTCCTCCACCTGATAGCGCTTGGCTTCCTTGCCCGGATGGGGGCGGTGGCAGCGCCACTGCTCGCCCTTGATCAGGAACGGCGCAGGTCGCCCCTCGGCGCGGCCTCACCGCATCCCCTCCCACATCTTCTGCAGCCGTTTGACCGACACCGGGACTGGGGTTTTGAGTTCCTGGGCGTAGAGGTTGACCCGGAGTTCTTCGAGCAGCCAGCGGAATTGTTCCAGTTGCTCGTCGCTGACGTTCTGGCGGGCGAGGACCTGGGCGCGGCGTTCGTAGTTTTGCCACAGCGGGGCGTATTCGGTCTGCAGGCGGCTGTCGCGGGCGGGGTCGGCCTTGAGTTTGTCGAGGCGGACCTGGGCGGCTTTCAGGTAGCGGGGATAGTGCTGCAGCCGCTCGAACGGGGTGTCGAGGATGAAGCGCTTGCCGAGCAGTCGCTTCAGCTGCGCGTCGATGTCCTGGACCGCCGCGGCGTGGACCTTGAAGCCGGGCAGCTTCTTTTGCAGCGTCTGCCACTCCGCCAGCACCAGCCCGACCAGGCGGCAGACTTCCTGCAGCATCAGCCCCAGCCGGTTGCGGGCGTCGGCGCAGGCGGTCTTGAAGCTGGCGGCATCCCGCGGCCACTCGCCCTGCAGGCAGGCGCGGGCAAATGTCAGCTCGATCAGCTGGCGCTTCAATTCCTCGCTGCTGCCCAGGCTCATGAACTGCATCGCCATGGTGTTGAGGTTGGGCAGGGTCTTGTCGAAGTATTTCACCTGCTCGCGGAACTGCAGCATGAACAGCCGCAGCAGGCCGCGAGCGTGCACCTTCTGCGCCTCGTCCTCGCTGTCGAAGACCCGCAGGCTGACCGTTTCGCCCTGATCCTCCAGCGCCGGGTAGCCCAGCACCGTCTGGCCATTGACCGGGACTTCCATCAGCTCCGGC
>JBEBBF010000464.1:0-5195 GCA_041158545.1 Pseudomonadota bacterium
TCCGCGCGTTCGCCCTTGACTTCGAAGGAGACAACGGCACCGCCGCTCTTCTGCTGCCGCTGCGCCAGCGCGTATTGCGGATGCGAGGGAAGGCCCGGATACAGCACGCGCGCCACCTTGGGGTGCGCCTCCAGCCAGCGGGCGAGCGCCAGCGCGTTGGCCGATTGCGCCTCGACGCGCAGCTTGAGCGTTTCCATGCCCTTGAGCAGCACCCAGGCATTGAAGGCGGACAGGGTCGGCCCGGCGGTGCGCAGGAACTTGAAGACTTCGTCGGTCAGCACCTTGCTGCCGCAGACGGCGCCGCCGAGCACCCGGCCCTGGCCATCGAGGTACTTGGTCGCGGAATGGACGATCAGGTCGGCGCCCAACTCCAGCGGCCGCTGCAGGATGGGGGTGCAGAAGCAGTTATCCACCGCCACCAGGATGTTGCGGGCGTGGGCGATGTCGGCCAGCCGGCGGATGTCGGCAATTTCGGTCAGCGGATTCGACGGGGTTTCCAGGAAGAACAGCCGGGTTTCCGGCTGGATCGCGGCTTCCCAGGCGGCCGGGTCGGTCTGCGACACGCAGGTGCTGCGGATGCCGAAGCGGGTCAGGATGTTGTTGAACAGCTGCAGCGTGGCGCCGAACAGGCTGTTTGACGCGACGATGTGGTCGCCGGCCTTCAGGTGGGCCATGCACAGCGCGAGGATCGCCGACATGCCGCTGGCGGTGGCCACCGCGGCTTCCGCGCCTTCCAGCGCCGCCAGCCGTTCCTGGAAAACCTGGACCGTCGGGTTGGTGAAGCGGGAGTAGACGTTGCCTTCTTCCTCGCCGGAAAAGCGGGCGGCGGCCTGGGCGGCGCTGTCGAAAACGAAGCTGGAGGTCAGGTACAGGGCTTCGGCGTGCTCGTTGAACTGGCTGCGTTCCTGGCCGGCACGAACCGCCAGGGTTTCCAGTTGCAGGTTATCCGGCAGCGCCATCAGTCCTGGCCTCCGCTGCTCGGCAGATGCAGCACCAGTTGCTGGCTGGCGTTGCCGTCCTCATCCTGCGGCTTGCCCTTCTTGCCGTTGCGGCGGTCTTCGCATTCGTTGAGGTAGGCGTCGTCGATGTCGCCGGTGATGTAGAAGCCGTCGAAGCAGGAGGCGTCGAACTGGTCGAGTTCCGGCTTCAGCTGGGTGATTGCGCGCTTCAGCGCGTCCAGGTCCTGGTAAACCAGCGCGTCAGCGCCGATTTCCTCGGCGATCTGGGCGTCGCTGCGGCCGGTAGCGATCAGCTCGCCGCGGGTCGGCATGTCGATGCCGTATACGTTGGGGAAGCGGACCGGGGGCGCGGCGGAGGCGAAATAGACCTTTAGCGCGCCGGCGGCGCGGGCCATTTCGACGATTTCCCGGCTGGTGGTGCCGCGGACGATGGAGTCATCGACCAGCAGCACCCGGCGGCCCTTGAATTCCTGGCCGACGGTGTTGAGCTTCTGCCGGACCGATTTCTTGCGCATGGACTGGCCGGGCATGATGAAGGTGCGGCCGACGTAGCGGTTCTTGACGAAGCCTTCGCGGAAGGGGATGCCCAACTTGTGCGCCAGCTGCATCGCCGACGGGCGGCTGGAGTCGGGAATCGGGATCACCACGTCGATTTCCTCGACCGGAATGTGCTGCTGGACCTTTTCCGCCAGCAGTTCGCCCATGCTGAGCCGGGCTTCATAGACCGAAACCTGGTCGATCACCGAGTCCGGGCGGGCGAGATAGACGTATTCGAAGATGCACGGGGCGTACATCGGCTGCTGCGCACACTGGCGGCTGTGGATGCGGTGCTCCATGTCGATGAACACGGCCTCGCCCGGCTCGATGTCGCGGACCACGTTGAAGCCCAGCGTATCCAGCGCCACGGATTCGGAGGCGATCAGGTATTCGGCTCCTTCGGCGGTCTGGTTTTCACCATAGACCAGCGGCCGGATGCCGTGCGGGTCGCGGAAGGCGAGCAGGCCGTAGCCGGCAATCAGCACCACGACGGCGTAGGCGCCACGGCAACGGCGATGCACGCCGCCGACCGCCTGGAAAATCGAATCCACATCCAGTTCGTAGCCGTGGGCTGCGGCCTGGAGTTCGTGGGCCAGCACGTTGAGCAGCACTTCCGAGTCGGAATTGGTGTTGATGTGGCGGCGGTCGAGCCGGAACATCTCTTCCTTCAGCTGTTCGGTATTGGTCAGGTTGCCGTTGTGGCTCAGTACGATGCCGAACGGCGAATTGACATAGAAGGGCTGGGCCTCGGCGAAGTTGTAGGCGGAGCCGGCGGTGGGGTAGCGGCAGTGGGCAATACCCATGTTGCCGGGCAGCGCCCGCATGTTGCGGGTGCGGAACACGTCGCGCACCAGGCCCGGACCCTTGTGCAGGTGGAAGGTGTTGCCTTCCGCGGTGGCGATGCCTGCCGCATCCTGGCCGCGGTGCTGCAGCACCATCAGGCCGTCATAGAGAAGTTGGTTGACCGGTGTGTTTGCCACTACGCCGAGAATGCCGCACATCGTTGTTTCCTGCCTATTTGAAGCGAATCTGTTTGCCCAGGTCCGGCGGCAGCCAGGGTTTGACTGCCAGGACCGCGGTTTCGAGGGGGGCGGACAGCATGGCCTGCGTCCACCAGGTTTGTTTGGGGGCGCTGGTCATGCCGCCCATGGCGACCAGCACCAGCACGATCAGGCCGCCGCGGGCCAGGCCGAACAGCAGGCCGAGCAGGCGGTCCGCCAGCCCGAGGCCGATGGCCCGGACCAGGTTGCTCATCGCCAGCCGGGCCAGGCCCATGATCGCGAGAACACCGAAAAAGAGGGCGGCAAAGCCGGCGGCGCTACGCCAGCCGGGGTCGCCGAGGCTGGAAAACAGCGCATTGCCCACTTCGCTGCCAAAGGCGCGGGCGGCGACAAAGGCCAGCACCCAGGCGGCGAGGGCGATGATTTCACCGATCACGCCGCGCCAGACGCCGAGCAGCAGCGACGCGAGGAGGATGCCCAGAATCAGGTAATCGAACCAGGTCATTTCGCCGGAGCGACCACACCGGTGACCCCGATGCGCTTGAGTTTTTCCGCTGCCTTTTCCGCAGCGTCACGATTGGGGAAGGGGCCGGCCCGGACCCGGGTCTTGGCGCCCTGGGGCGAATCGATTTTCTCGGTGATGACCTTGATCCCCATTTCGCCCAGCTTCTTTTGCAGGATCTGCACATGGCCGGGGTTGGTGTAGGCGCCGATCAGCAGCAGATGCGCGCCGTTGCCGGCGGCGGCGTGGGCCGGGGCGGCAGGCGCCGGGTCGAAGGATTTGCCGGACAGGATCGCCGCGGCCCGCTGGGCTTCGCTGCTGCTGGTGTCGGCTTTTTCCACGGGTTTGACCGGCGCCGGCTTTTCAACCGGCTTCGGTGGTGCTTTTTCCACCGGTTTGTCGGCGATGGATTTTTCCACGACCCGGACCGAAGGCTCGGCGGCCGGTTTGCTCGCCGGAGGCGGGGGCGGCGTCACCGCGGCCGCTGCGGGCGGGGCGACCGTTGCGGCCACCGGGGCTGCCGGAGCCGGTGTGGCGGCGACCGGGGCGGACGGAGTTGGCGCCACGGCCGGCGCCACGGCCGGCGCGGGCGCGGTGGCGAACTTGGGCGCGAAGGGCTTTTCGTCCTGGCCGGGGATGCGAATCTCCACATCCTGCTTGGGCGGCTTGGGTTCCTGATCCATCACCATCGGCAGGATGACCGCTGCCAGACCGGCAAAAGCCGTGGCACCGACCAGACGCCGGCGGGCGCGTTTCTTGAGCTGCAACTGGGCGTCGGCTTCGACCATGGGTAATTTAGCGGCGGGCCTTCAGCGCTTCGAGCGCACCGGCTACCGTGTAGAACGATCCGAAGGCGGCAATTCTATCACTAGGCACCGCCGCTTCTTGCGCTGCAACAAAAGCCTGTTTCGGGTCGGTGAAACATTGCACGCTGCCGCCCAGTTGCCGTTCGGCGATGATCGCCGCCAGGCGGCTGGCTGGCGCGGCGCGGGGGCCGCTCAGATCGGCCAGATACCAGTGCTGGACCTTGCCGGCCAGCGCCTGCAGGGCAGTACCTGCGTCCTTGTCGGCCAGCATGCCGACCACGGCGTGGGTGGTCGCGAAAAAGCCCATGCTGCCGAGGTTGTCCGCCAGCACGGCCAGCGCCTGCGGGTTGTGGCCCACGTCGAGGACCACCGCCGGCTGGCCGGGCACGACCTGGAAGCGACCGGGAATTTCGGTTTCGATCAGCCCCTGGCGGATCGCCTGCATCGTCACCGGCAGCCGGGGTTCGAGTGCGTCCAGCGCGGCCAGCACCACGCTGGCGTTGTTCAATTGCACCGCGCCGCGCAGGCCGGGGTAGGCCAGGCTGCGTTTGAGCAGCCGTTCGCCCTGCTTGCCCCAGTAGCGCCATTGCAGGCGGTTTTCCGCGTCGCGGGTGAAGCCGAAGTCGCGGCCGATCAGCTTGAGGTCGGCGCCGATTGCTGCCGCATGGTTGAGCAGGCTTTGCGGCGGCTCCCGGTCGGCGCAGAAGGCCGGGCGGCCGGGACGGAAGATGCCGGCCTTTTCATAAGCGATGCTTTCCCGGTCCGGGCCCAGCCAGTCGGTGTGGTCGAGGGCGATGCCGGTGACGATGGCCAGGTCGGCATCGTAGGCGTTCACCGCGTCCAGCCGGCCACCGAGGCCGACTTCGAGAATGACCGCTTCGCAATCGGCAGCGGCGAAGACTTCCCAGGCGGCGAGGGTGCCGAACTCGAAATAGGTCAGCGCCACGTTGCCTGCCGCCTGCCGGGCGGCTTCAACCCGGCTGAAGGCGGCGGCGAGCGCGGCATCGCTGGCCGGCTCCCGGTTCAGCCGGACCCGTTCGTTGTAAGCCAGCAGGTGGGGCGAGCTGTAGGCGCCGACCCGGTAGCCGGCGCGCAGCAGGATGGACTCCAGGTAGGCGACCGTGGAGCCTTTGCCGTTGGTACCGCCGACGGTGATGATCGGGCAGTGCGGCTGCTGGCCCAGCCGGGCCTTGACCTGCTGCACCCGCTCCAGCCCCAGCTCAATGCCGGCCTGGCCGCGGGGATGCAGGTTTTCCAGGTGCGTCAGCCAGTCCGCCAGGCTGGAAGCAGCGGTGGGATGGCTCACGCGGCGGCTTTTTTCTGCAGCATCGCCAGGAGTTGCGCCAGCTTGGCGCGCAGTTCCCGCCGGTCGACGATCAGGTCGACGGCG
>JBEBBF010000465.1:0-3725 GCA_041158545.1 Pseudomonadota bacterium
CGACGGGCGCTGGAACAAGCTCACCGTGGCGCACGGCTGCTACTGGAAGAAGTGCAGCTTCTGCGACACCAGCCTCGACTACATCTCGCGCTACGAGGGTGCGGCGGCCACCGAACTGGTCGATCGCATCGAGCGCATCGTCGCCGAGACGGGGCAGACGGGGTTCCATTTCGTCGATGAGGCCGCACCGCCGAAGGCCCTGCGCGCGCTGGCGACCGAACTCATCCAGCGCCGCGTGCAGATCTCGTGGTGGGGCAACATCCGCTTCGAGAAATCGTTCAGCCCCGAGCTGTGCGAGCTGCTGGCCGAGAGCGGCTGCATCGCCATGTCTGGTGGGCTGGAGGTGGCCTCCGACCGGCTGCTGGCGCTGATGAAGAAGGGCGTCTCGGTCGAGCAGGTGGCGCGCGTCACCAAGGCGTTCAGCGACGCGGGCATCCTGGTCCACGCCTATCTGATGTACGGCTTCCCGACCCAGACCGTGCAGGACACCGTCGATGCGCTCGAATACGTGCGCCAGCTCTTCGAGCAGGGCTGCATCCAGAGCGGCTTCTTCCACCGCTTCGCCTGCACCGTGCATTCCCCGGTCGGGCTGAATCCGCAGGAATACGGCATCAAGCTCAAACCCGCCGCCCCCGGCCAGTTCGCCCGCAACGACATCGGCTTCACCGACCCCACCGGCACCGACCACGCCACGCTGGGCCAGGGCCTCAACAAGGCGCTGTACAACTACATGCACGGCATCGGCCTCGACGACGACGTCCGCGCCTGGTTCCCCCCGAAAACCCCCAAAGCCCGCGTCCCGAGGCACTTTATCGCCAGGGCGCTGGCCGGGCGGGTGGGGTGAGCGGCAGAAGTGAGCCGGCGCACCGTGACGGCGCCATCCTGCTGCTGCGATGTTGCTTCTTCCGGCTAGGTACGACTTCAGGCGCGTCCGGCGTCGATCAGCGCTCGCAAATCCATTTCCGCAATTCGCTGCTGCGCTTGCATGAAAGAAAGCAGTTCATTGACCGCAGCCGTAGCGCTGGTGGCGGACTGGGCGGGTATGAGCTCGGCGATAGGCTTGCAGATCATGTAATCCATGGATTACATTTTATCCATGTTCGAGATTTTTCAAACTGCAAGCTTTGCACGGTGGCGCGCTGCGCTGAAGGACAGGCAGGCCGTGCTGCGAATCAATGCCCGAATTGAACGGGTTGCAGCGGGGAATCTCGGGGATGTAAAGCCGGTGCGGGACGGAGTCAGTGAATTGCGCATCGATTACGGGCCGGGCTATCGGGTGTATTTCATGCGACGGGAGGCGATCCTGATCGTGCTGCTGGCCGGTGGGGATAAACGCACCCAACAGACGGATATTGACCGGGCTGTCGCGCTGGCGAAGGATTGGAAGGAGTGAATCATGGCGGAGACCTTTTCCCGCTGGGAACCGGCGGATGATCTGCAGTCTGAAGAAGACATCAGGATGTACTTCGAAATCTGTGTTGAGGAAGACCCTGGTGATGGCAGCCTGATTCGCCGTGCCCTGGGGACCATCGCCCGTGCCCGTGGCATGAGCCAACTGGCGCGGGATACCGGCCTGGCCAGGGAGGGACTGTATAAGGCGCTGTCGGCCGAGGGGAATCCGGAATTTGCTACTGTCATGAAGGTGATCAAGGCGCTGGGCTTGAAGCTGCATGGGAGGCAGGCTGCGGCCTGATTTCCCTGTACGGACAGTCAGTGGGGCGCCCGGTCGATCAAGACAAGCCCACGTCGCCATGGGGACTTCCATTTGCAGGCCCATCGGCTAAGATGCGCCCCGCTTTGGCTTCATCCGGGGAAAGACCTGCACATGACCGATCAACTCAAGCTTTTTGAAGGCGAGCCGGCGGCGGACGCGCTGTTGCCGGGGGCGGCCGGGGTTGCGCCTGCGCAGCCCCCCGAGGTGCCGCCGGGGCTGCCGGTGGCCGGCGAGTCCCTGCCTTCGCCAGCGGATTACGCGGCGCGGCGCTATCTGGAATACGCGATGAGCGTGGTGACCGGGCGGGCGCTGCCTTCGGTGGCGGATGGGCAGAAGCCGGTGCAGCGGCGCATCCTGTATGCGATGCACCGGATGGGCCTGTACAAGAGTCCGCGCCATGTGAAGTCGGCGCGGGTGGTCGGCGATGTGATCGGTAAATACCATCCCCACGGCGATTCGTCGGTGTACGACGCGATGGTGCGGATGGCCCAGGACTGGAGCCTGCGCTACCCCATCGTCGATGGCCAGGGCAATTTCGGTTCCCGCGACGGGGACAACGCCGCGGCGATGCGCTACACCGAAGCCCGGCTGACGCCGATTGCCGAACTGCTGCTGGCCGAGATCGACGAGGGCACGGTCGACTGGAAACCGAATTACGACGGGGTGAATGAGGAGCCGGCGCTGCTGCCGGCGCGTTTGCCCTTTGCGTTGCTCAATGGCGCTTCCGGGATTGCGGTGGGGATGGCGACGGAGATTCCGGCGCACAACCTGCGGGAAATCGCCGCGGCGGCGGTGACGCTGGTGCGCGAGCCGGAGACCGACGAGGCGCGCATTCTGGCGTTGGTGCCTGGCCCGGATTATCCCGGCGGCGCCCAGATCATTTCGTCGGCGGAGGAAATCGCCGCGACCTACCGCAGCGGCCGCGGCAGCCTGCGGGTGCGGGCGCGCTGGAAGGTGGAAAACCTGGCCCGCGGCCAGTGGCTACTGGTGATCACCGAGTTGCCGCCGGGGGTGTCCACGGCGACGGTGATGTCGGAAATCGAAGCCTGTTCCAATCCCCAGGCCAAGGAAAAGGCCGGGAAGAAGGTGTTCACGCCGGAACAGCTGAATCTGAAGGCCGCCTTCCTGTCGGCGATTGCCGAAAGCGGCGTCCGCGACGAGTCAGGCAAGGAACACGCGGTGCGGCTGGTGATTGAACCGGCGTCCTCGCGGCAGGCCCAGGGCGATCTGGTGCGGCTGCTGCTGGCGCATACCAGTCTGGAAACCAACGCATCGATCAATCTGACGGTGCTGGGCACCGGCGGCGCGCCGCGGCAAGCCTCGCTGTATTCGATGCTGGTCGAGTGGTGCCGTTTCCGCATCGGGACGGTCGAGCGGCGCAGCCGCTTCCGGCTGAACGCTGCGGAAAAGCGCATCCACATCCTCGAAGGCCGGCTGGCGGTGCTGCTCGACATCGACCGGGTCATCAAGGTCATCCGCGAGTCGGACGACCCCAGGGCCGACCTGATGGCGCATTTCAAGCTGAGCGAGATTCAGGCCGAGGACATCCTGGAAATCCGCTTGCGCCAATTGGCGCGACTGGAGGGGATCAAGATCGGCGAGGAACTGGCCAAGCTGCGGGACATCGCCGAAGGCCTGCGCCACCTGCTCGGTTCCGAGGCGGCGCTGCGGCAACTGGTCGCCGAGGAAATCGAGGCCGACGCCCGCAAGTTCGGCGACGCCCGCCGCACGGTGATTGAAGTGGCGGAAAAGGTCACGGTGTCCGACGCCAAGACCGTGTCGGTGGTCGATGAGGCGATCACGCTGATCGTGTCCCGCCATGGCTGGCTGCGCGCCCGCCAGGGCCAGAACGTCGATCCGGCGCAACTGAACTTCCGTTCCGGCGACAGCCTGCTGGCCTGCCTGCCCTGCCGCAGCGTCGAACAACTGGTCTTGCTCGACCATCTCGGCCGCGCCTACTCGGTGTCGGCGGCGGATATTCCCGGCGGCAAGGGCGACGGTGTTCCGGCCG
>JBEBBF010000466.1:0-2929 GCA_041158545.1 Pseudomonadota bacterium
CATCATCTTCATGGGTGCCGTGTTCTCGATGAAGGTGATGCCGGCCTATACGGAATACGGCACCATCGTCAAGGACGTCTCGGCGTCAGTGGCGCAGGTCGGGCGCGATGCCACCGTCGAAGAACTGCGCCGGGCCTTTGGCCGTTTTGCCGAAATCGACCGGATCGATGCCATCACCCCGGCCGACCTGGAAATCAGCAAGGACAGCGGCCAGATCGTCGTCAAGTTCGCCTACGAAAAGCGGATTCCGCTGTTTTACAACATCAGTCTGCTGATCGACTTCCAGGGCCGGGCGCCCAAGTAAAGGTGCGATGAGTCTGTTTCGCCTGCAACAAGGCCTGGGCTACATCTTCCAGGACACCCGCCTGCTGAACCATGCGCTGACCCACCGCAGCCACAGTTCCCCCCACAACGAGCGACTGGAATTCCTCGGCGACGGCATCCTCAACTGCGTCATCGCCGCGTTGCTCTACACCCGCCATCCCGACATGCCGGAAGGGGAGCTGTCCCGGCTGCGCTCCAACCTGGTTCGCCAGGAGGCGTTGTTCCAACTGGCGCGGGAGCTGCATCTCGGGCATTACCTCAAGCTGGGGGAGGGCGAGTTGCGCAGCGGCGGCGGCCAGCGGCCCTCCATCCTGGCCGATGCGCTGGAAGCCATCTTCGGCGCCATCTTCCTCGACCAGGGTTTCGATGCGGCCCGCCAGGTGATCGAACGGCTCTACGCGCCGCTCGTCGCCCAGGCGCAGCAGGGCGTCGCCGCCAAGGACCCCAAGACCCGCCTGCAGGAATGGCTGCAGGGGCGGCGCAAGGCGCTGCCGCAATACCAGATGCTGGAAACCACCGGCGAGGCCCATGCCCAATGCTTCGCGGTGGCCTGCGACCTCGGACAATTCAATCTCCGCACTGTCGGCAACGGCACCAGCCGTCGTAATGCCGAACAGGCCGCAGCGGAAAAGGCCCTGGAGGCCCTGCAAGCCCATGAGTGAACAACAAGCCCAAGTCCGGTCCGGCTTCATCGCCATCGTCGGACGTCCCAATGTCGGCAAATCCACGCTGCTCAACTGCCTGGTCGGCGAAAAGATCAGCATCGTCTCGCGCAAGGCGCAGACCACCCGCCACCGCATCACCGGCATCCTGACCCGGGAAGACGCCCAGTTCGTCTTCGTCGATACCCCCGGCTTCCAGACCCGCTACGCCAACGCGCTGAACCGGGCGATGAACCGCGGCGTCACCCAGACGCTGGCGGATGTGGATGTCGTGCTGTTCGTCATCGAGGCCGGGCGTTTCGACGCCAAGGACAAGGCGGTGCTGCGCCTCCTGCCGCCGGACCGGCCGGTGATCCTGGTGGTGAACAAGACCGACCAGCTGAAGCAGCGCGACCAGTTGCTGCCCTTCCTGCAATCCGTCGCCGCCGAGCGGGATTTCGCTGCGGTGGTACCAGTCAGCGCTGCCAAGGGCCGCCAGACCGACGAACTGCTCGGCGAAGCCCGCAAGCACCTGCCCAACGAAGGCCTGCTTTACGACGAGGACGAGCTGACCGACCGCAGCGAGCGTTTCCTCGCCAGCGAATACATCCGGGAAAAGCTGTTCCGCCTGCTCGGCGACGAGCTGCCCTACGGCGCCACCGTCGAGATCGAACGCTTCGAGATGGACGGCGCCCTGCGCCGGATCAACGCTGCCATCGTCGTCGACCGGGATAGCCACAAGCCCATCGTGATCGGCAAGGGCGGCGAAACCTTGAAGCGCATCGCCAGCGAAGCGCGGCAGGACATGGAGCGCCTGTTTGACGGCAAGGTCTTCCTGGAAATCTGGGTCAAGGTGAAATCCGGCTGGACCGACGACGAACGGCTGCTGAAGAGCCTGGGTTACGAATAAGCCATGGCGCGGGGCAAGGTCGATGCGCAGCCCGGCTACGTGCTGCACACCTACCCGTTCCGGGAAACCAGTTTCATCGTCGAAGCCTTCACCCGCGACCACGGCCGGGTGCCCCTGCTGGCTCGCGGCGCCCGCCGCCCCCGTTCCGCCTTGCGCGGGCTGCTGCTTGCCTTCCAGCCGCTGGAACTGGGCTGGACCGGCAAGGGCGAAGTCTTCACGCTGATGAAGGCGGAGTGGCAGGGCGGGCAACCGCTGCTCGCCGGCCACGCGCTGTTCTGCGGCTACTACCTCAACGAACTGCTGCTGCATCTCCTGCCGCGGGAAGATGCCCATCCCCGGCTGTTCGCCCATTACGCACAGATCCTGCAACGCCTCGCCGAGTGGCCCGAGGGCCGGGTGATCGAGGCCGACCTGCGCCGCTTCGAAAAAGCCCTGCTGCAGGAGCTGGGCTATGGCCTGACGCTGGACATGGACGGCAACGGCGATCCGGTGCGGCCGGAAACCTACTACAGCTACCAGATCGAACACGGCCCGATGCCGGTGCTCCGGGCCGACTACAGCGGCCTGATCGTCCGTGGCCGCAGCCTGCTCGATCTGGCGGTGGATAACTACAGCGACCCCCGCTCCCTGCTCGAAAGCAAGCAGTTGATGCGGGTGCTGCTCAATTACTATCTCAACGGCGTCGAACTGCATTCCCGCCGGATTTTCAAGGAGTTACAGGAACTATGATCGAACTGGGCGTCAATATCGACCATGTGGCGACGCTGCGTCAGGCGCGGCGCACCTGGGAACCGGACCCGATCTGGGCGGCGGTGGAAGCCCATCTGGGCGGCGCGGACGGCATCACCGTGCATCTGCGCGAAGACCGCCGCCACATCCAGGACGCGGACGTCGAGCGGCTGAAGACCCTGACCCAGATCAAGCTGAACCTGGAAATGGCCGCCACCGAGGAAATGGTGGGCATCGCCTGCCGGCTGCGCCCGGAAATGGCGATGCTGGTGCCGGAAGGCCGGCATGAGGTCACCACCGAAGGCGGCCTCGACGTGCTGGGGCA
>JBEBBF010000467.1:0-5091 GCA_041158545.1 Pseudomonadota bacterium
CTCGAAACGGTCAGCAAATACGCCCAGCCGCCGTTGATCATGAGCCTGTGGGCCTTCGACCGGGAACAGGTCGAACTGCAACTGCAGGCGCTGACCCGGCTGCAGGGCATCTCGGCCGTCGAGTTGCAATCCGGCGGCACCGCCCCCCTCCGCTACGGCGAGCCCCAGCTGTCGCCGGACACCCTGCAGCGGACCATCGCGCTGATCCACCAGGAAGGTGACAAGGCCCACCCGCTGGGCATGCTGACGCTGAGCATCGACCTCAAGGAAGAACAGGCGCAGCTGAAACGGGGCATTGTGCTGGCGCTGCTCAGCAAAGGGCTGATGATCCTGCTGACCATCCTGCTCGCGCTGCTGCTCTACCACCGGCTGGTCCGGCTGCGGCTGCAGACGATTGCCGAGGAGCTGCGCGAAATCACCCCGGAAGACCTGCGCCAGATCGCCGCTGGCCACCCCTCGCGGATTTTCATCGGCGACAGCCGCGACGAACTCGACGATCTGGCCCGCGCCATCGTCCAGCTGAAGCAAACCGGCGGCGCCGCGCTGCTGCAGGCCGACGCCGCGCACCGGCAACTGCTCAGCACCAGCCACCTGCTCGATTCGGTCGTGGAAAACATGCCCAACATGGTCTTCGTCAAACGGGCCGACGACCTCAGCTTCGTGCAGATCAACCGGGCCGGCGAAACCCTGCTCGGCCTCAGCCGCCAGGAGATGCAGGGCCACTACGACCGGGATTTCTTCCCGGAAGAACAGGCCGCCGTCTTCAACGCCCGCGACCGGGCCACGCTGGCCACCCACAGCGGGCTCGTTTTCCCGGAAGAACCCATCGATACCCGCCAGCGTGGCCGCCGGCTGCTGCGCACCGTCAAGCTGGCGCTGCGCGACGAACAGGGGCAGCCGGAATACCTGCTCGGCATCTCCGAGGACATCACCGAAAGCCGGCAACTGCAGGACGAGTTGATCCGCAGCGAAGCCCGCTACCGCAACCTGCTGGAGAACTCCACCGACTGGATCTGGACGATGGATCTGGCCGGCCGCCACACCTACTCCAACGACCGGGGCCTCGCCTTCATCGGGCTGGACGCCGAGCAACTCTACCGCTGCGACGTCCGCGACCTGGTGCATCCCGACGACCTCTCCCGGCTCACCGAAACCTTCCGCAGCGCCATCGGCCAGGCCCGCGGCTGGGAAGGCGTGCTGCTGCGCTGGCGCGCCGCCGACGGGCGCTACCGGACCTTCGAGTCCAACGCCAGCCCCAGCTTCGACAGCGACGGCCAGATGGTCGGCTTCCAGGGCGTGGATCGGGATGTCAGCGAGCGGATCGAAACCGAAGCCGAACTCGCCCACCACCGGGAAAACCTCGAACTGCGGGTCGCCGAAAAAACCCGCGAACTCGCCGAAGCCAAGGAAGCCGCCGAAGCCGCCAACATCGCCAAGAGCGCTTTCCTGGCCAACATGAGCCACGAGATTCGCACCCCGCTCAACGCGATCATCGGCATGGTCGCGCTACTGCAACGGGACGCCACCCACCCGGAACAGGGCAGCCGGCTGCAAAAGATCAACACCGCCGGCAACCACCTGCTGGAAATCATCAACGCCATCCTCGACCTCTCCAAGATCGAATCCGGCAAATTCAGCCTCGACGAACACGAATTCGACCTCGGCAGCCTGGTCGGCAAGGTGCAAACCATCCTCACCGAACGCGCCCAGGCCAAACAGCTGCGGCTGGACGTGGACAGCCCGGCGCTGCCCTGCCGGCTGCGCGGCGACGCCACCCGGCTGCAGCAAGCCCTGCTCAACTACGCCAACAACGCGATCAAATTCACCGAGCAGGGCAGCGTCACGCTGCACACCCGGCTCGAAGCGGAAGACGAACACAGCCTGACGCTGCGCTTCTCGGTCAGCGACACCGGCATCGGCATCGCCCCGGAAATCCTGCCGCGGCTGTTCTCCAGCTTCGAACAGGCCGACAACTCCATCACCCGCCAATACGGCGGCACCGGCCTCGGGCTCGCCATCACCAAACACTTCGCCCACCTGATGGGCGGCGAAGTCGGCGTCAGCAGCACCCCCGGCCGCGGCAGCACCTTCTGGTTCACCGCCCGCCTCGGCCGCGGCAGCCCCGCCAGCAGCACCCCGCCGGAACCGCTCTATTCCCTCGCCGACGCCGCCGCCAGCAACGAAATCCTGCGCCAGCGCCACGCCAGCCGCCGCATCCTGCTGGTCGAAGACGAGCCGATCAACCGGGAAATCACGATGATGCTGCTCAACGAAGTCTGGCCGCAGATCGACACCGCCGAAGACGGCCTCAAAGCCGTCGCCCGCGCCGCGCTGCAAGCCTACGACCTGATCCTGATGGACATGCAGATGCCGCAAATGGACGGCCTCGAAGCCACCCGCCAGATTCGCCGCCTCTCCCTGCACCACCACACCCCCATCCTGGCCATGACCGCCAACGCCTTCACCGAAGACCGGGAACGCTGCCTCGCCGCCGGCATGAACGACTTCCTCACCAAACCCGTAGAACCCGCCATCCTCGCGCAAAGCTTGTTGCACTGGCTGGACAGGGAATCGGGAACCCAGGGCGGGTAAACAGCCAAGACCAGCGTGAGCATGACGCGCCGGCAGCGGCCGACCGGCACCCCTGGGCGCGCCGGTTTCAGCCCCACCCTCCCAGCCGCGGCCCACTCGCAAAATCAGGTAAAACCCGCCCGGTCCCCGCTGCGGGCGGTGGGGAGCGGCGGATAATCCGGGCTTTGCTGGCGGCGGGCGTCGCCGTTTTGATTGCTGGCCTTGTTCGCCGGCCTGCCGCCTTCTCTTTGATCCCGGTCCCATGCCCTCTTCCCTTTCGCCGCCCCGGCCCCGTGTTGTGCGTTTTTCGGCGCCTGTTTCCGCTGTGCTGCTGTCCCTGTTGCTGGGAGGTTGCGGGGTGTTGCAGTTGGGGCCGGATTACAGTGCGCCGGTTTTGAACCTGCCGGCCCGCTGGCAGGCCTGGTGGAGCCCGGCGCCGGAGGCGGCCGGGCGGCCGTTGCCGGATGCGGCGGCGCTGGCGGGCTGGTGGCGGCAATGGCCTGATCCGCTGCTGGCGGAATTGATCGAGGCGGCGCTGGCGGCGAATCTGGATTTGCAGCAGGCCGTGGCCCGCTTGCGCCAGGCCCGCGCTGCCCGCAACCAGAGTGCCAGCGCGCTTTATCCCAGCCTCAGCGCTTCACTGGGCGCGACCCGCAGCCGCAATGCCGGGACGCTGGGGGCGCCGGTGGCCAGCCACACGCTCTACGACGCCGGTTTTGACGCCAGCTGGGAGCTGGATGTTTTCGGCGGCAACCGCCGGGCGCTGGAGGCGGCGGAAGCCGACCTGGCCAGCCGCGAGGCGCTGCTTGGGCAGAGCCGGGTGTCGCTGATTGCCGAAGTCGCGCTGAACTACGTCGATCTGCGGCAATACCAGCGCCGGCTTGAGATCGGCCGCGACAACCTGCAAAGCCAGGACGAAACCCTGCAGCTGACCGCGTGGCGGCAGCAGGCCGGGCTGGCGCGCAGCAGCGATGTCGAACAGGCGCGCAGCAACCGGGAGCAGACCCGCGCCAGCCTGCCCGACCTGCAGCTGGCCGCCCAGGCCGCGGCGAACCGGCTGGCGGTGCTGCTCGGGCAGCCACCGGGCAGCCTGCAGACCCGGCTGCAGACCTATCGCCCCTTGCCGGCGCTGCCCGCCGCCTTCGCCAGCGGCATCCCGGCGGACCTGCTGCGGCAGCGGCCGGATCTGGTGGCCGCGGAGCGGACACTGGCGGCGGAAACCGCCCGGATCGGGCAAAAGCAGGCGCAACGCTTCCCGGCGCTGAACCTCAGCGCCGCCCTGGGCTGGCAGGCCTACAGCGCCAGCCTGCTCGGCGACGCCGCCAGCCGTAACCACGCGCTGGGCGGCAGCCTCGCCAGCAGCCTGTTTGACGCCGGCCGGCTGAAGAACGCCGTCGCCGCCCAGGATGCGGTGGCCGAACAGGCCCGGCTGGCCTACGAACAAAGCGTGCTGACGGCGCTGGAAGAGGTGGAAAACGCGCTGTACAGCCACGCGCTGGCGCGGGAAAGGCTGGATGCCCGCCGGGCCGCCGCCGTCGCCGCCGGCAACGCGGCACTGCTGTCGCGCCAGCTCTACGAATCCGGGCTGACCGACTTCCAGCGCCTGCTGGATAGCGAACGCAGCCGCCTCAGCAACGAAGACAGCCAGGCCATCGCCGAAGCCACGCTGGTCTCCAGCCTGATCAAACTCTACAAAGCCCTGGGCGGCGGCTGGGACAACAACGCCAGTCCCACGGCCACGCCCCTTGCCGCAGCGGAAAGCACAGCCCCATGAACCCGTCCGATCCCGATACGTCCCCCGCCGCCCTGGAACAACTGCTGGCCCGCCAGGCCCCGCGCCGGCGCCTGCCCTGGCCGCGGCTGGCCTTGCTCGGCGGCGCCGCGCTGCTGGCGATCTTCCTGCTGTTGCCCGGCGACCGGGGCGGCCCCCGCGGCCAGTTCATCCAGGCGCCGGCGCAGCACGGCCACCTCAGCGTCACCGCCTCGGCCAACGGCACGCTGCAGCCGACGACCTCGGTCGATGTCGGCAGCGAATTGTCCGGCACGCTGGCCAAGGTGCTGGTCCAGGAAAACGACAGGGTGAAGAAGGGGCAACTGCTGGCGCAGCTGGACACTGCCAAATTGCAGGACGCGGTGGCAAAATCCCGCGCCGCCGTTGCCGCGGCGGAAGCCCGGGTCGCGCAGGCCCAGGCGACGCAGGCGGAATCCCGGGCCGCGCTGGCGCGGATGCGCCAGGTGGCGGAATTGTCCGGCGGCAAGGTGCCGGCCAAGACCGAGCTGGAGAGCGCCGAAGCCGCGCTGCTGCGGGCGGACGCCAACCTGGCCAGCGCCCGCGCCGACGTGGCCCAGTCCCGCGCCGGGCTGAAGACCGACGAAACCAACCTCGGCAAGGCGACGATCCGCTCGCCGGTCGACGGGGTGGTGCTGACCCGCAAGGTCGAGCCGGGCAATACCGTGGTCGCGGCGATGAACACCCCGGTGCTGTTCGTGCTGGCGGAAGACCTGACCCGGATGGAACTG
>JBEBBF010000468.1:0-8876 GCA_041158545.1 Pseudomonadota bacterium
AACGACGCGGACCGAGGTGGTGACGACGCCGTGGGCAATGTCGCCAATGAAGGTGACGTCGTAGTCCATCAGGCTCTGGACGCCGGAAACCGGGGCGGTCTTGTTGATGAAGAAGGGGAAGTTCATCTCGATGTGGCCGGTCTGGGCTTCCAGACGCTCGACCATTTCGCGCAGCATGGTCGGGAAGTTTTCCACGGAGATTTCGCGTTCGCGGCTGTTGAGAATCTCGACGAAGCGCGACATGTGGGTGCCCTTGAAGTTGTGGGGCAGGCCGACGTACATGTTGAAGTTGGCGATGGTGTGCTGGCTGCCGCTGGCCTTGTCGCTGACGCGGACCGGGTGGCGGATCGACTTGATGCCGACCTTGTTGATGGCCAGCTGGCGGGTGTCCTCCGAGTTCTGCACGTCGGGGATGGGGTTGGGGGTGCGCGGTGCGTTCATTGACGTCCTGTCTTTACTTTTTGAAGGTGTTCCCGGACACGCCGGGTGATGCCTTCCGCGTCCAGCCCGAGGGCGGCGAGGAGTTGGCTCTGTTCTCCGTGATCGATGAATTGGTCGGGCAGGCCCAGCCGCAGGAGCGGGGCGGGGCTGCCGGCGTCTTCGAGGATGCGGGCGATTTCACTGCCGGCGCCGCCGAGGATGGCGTTTTCTTCGATGCTGACCAGCAGCGTATGGTTCCCGGCGAGTTCCAGCAGGGTGTCGGCGTCCATCGGCTTGATGAAGCGCATGTCCACGACGGTGGCGTCCAGGGCTTCGCCGGCGGCGAGCGCCGGGGCGAGCAGGCTGCCGAAGGCGCAGAGGGCGACGCCCTGGCCCTTGCGGCGGATCAGCGCCTTGCCGACCGGCAGGGTGTCCAGGGCCGAGTCCGGCTTCTGGCCGCTGCCACTGCCGCCCCGCGGGTAGCGGACGGCGGTGGGGCAGTCGAGGCTGAAGGCGGTGCTGAGCATGCGCCGGCATTCGGCTTCGTCGCTGGGGGCCATGATCACCATGTTGGGGATGCAGGCGAGGAAGGAGAGGTCGAAGGTGCCGTGGTGGGTGGGGCCGTCGGCGCCGACCAGGCCGCCGCGGTCGATGGCGAAGACCACCGGCAGGTTCTGCAGCGCGACGTCGTGGATCAGCTGGTCGTAGGCCCGCTGCAGGAAGGTGGAGTAGATCGCGACCACCGGCTTCAGGCCTTCGCAGGCGAGGCCGGCGGCGAAGGTCACCGCGTGCTGTTCGGCGATGCCGACATCGTAGTAGCGCTCCGGGAACTGGTCGGCGAAGCGGACCATGCCGGAGCCTTCGCGCATCGCCGGGGTGATGCCGACCAGCCGCGGGTCGGCGGCGGCCATGTCGCACAGCCAGTCGCCGAAGACCTGGGTGTAGCTCAGCTTGGCGGCGGCGGGCTGGATGCCGCGGCGGGTGTCGAACTTGCTGACGCCGTGGTAGAGCACCGGGTCGGCTTCGGCTTCGGCGTAGCCCTGGCCCTTGCGGGTGATGATGTGCAGGAATTGCGGCCCCGGCAGTTCGCGCAGGTTCAGCAGCGTCGGGACCAGGGAATCCAGGTCATGGCCGTTGATCGGGCCGATGTAGTTGAAGCCGAATTCCTCGAACAGGGTGCCGGGGACCAGCATGCCCTTGACGTGTTCTTCGGCGCGCTTGGCCAGCTCCAGCAGCGAGGGGGCGAATTCCAGCACCTTTTCGGCGCCGCGGCGGGCGGCGTTGTAGGTGCGCCCGGAGAGCAGGCGGGCGAGGTACTTGTTCAGCGCGCCGACCGGCGGCGAGATGGACA
This sequence comes from Pseudomonadota bacterium, assembly GCA_041158545.1. Lineage (GTDB taxonomy): Bacteria > Pseudomonadota > Gammaproteobacteria > Burkholderiales > Rhodocyclaceae > JBEBBF01. The sequence continues at coordinate 1,772 of JBEBBF010000468.1, forward strand.
TGTCGTTATCGTTGAGGATCACCAGCATGTTGGCGTCGGCGACCCCGGCGTTGTTCAGCGCCTCGAAGGCCATGCCGGCGGACATGGCGCCGTCGCCGATCACCGCGACCACCTTGCGGTCCTCGCCTTTCTGCTTGGCGGCGAGGGCCATGCCCAGCGCGGCGGAGATCGAGGTGGAGGAGTGGCCGACGCCGAAGGTGTCGTAGTCGCTTTCGCTGCGCTTCGGGAAGCCGGAGACGCCGCCGTACATCCGCAGCCGGTCCATGCCCTTGCGGCGGCCGGTCAGCACCTTGTGGGCGTAGCACTGGTGGCCGACGTCCCAGACCAGGCGGTCTTCCGGGGTGTTGAAAACGTAGTGCAGCGCAACGCTGAGTTCCACGGTGCCCAGGTTGGAGGACAGGTGGCCACCGGTGCGGGAAACGGATTCCAGCAGGAAATGCCGGAGTTCCTGCGCCAGGTGCGGCAGGTCGCGCCGATCCAGCCGGCGCAGGTCGGCCGGGGATTCGAGGGAGTCAAGCAGGGGAGTGGCGGTCATCGTCAGAATTGCCGATGGCTGATGAAATCGGTGAGTTCGCGCAGCCGGCGGGAGGCCGGGCCGCATTCGTCCAGCGCGGCCAGGGCTTCGGCGCGCAGGGTTTCCGCGTAGTCGCGGGCGGCGGGAAGGCCGAGCAGGCTGACGTAGGTGGGCTTGTCGGCGGCTTCGTCCTTGCCGGCGGTCTTGCCCAGCGTTGCGGTGCTGGCGGTACAGTCGAGGATGTCGTCCACCACCTGGAACAGCAGGCCGGCGCGCTTGGCGAAGCGGTCGAGGGCGTCGCGCAGCGCCGGGGTCAGGCCGGGGCCGGCGAGGGCGCCGAGCAGGGTGGCGGCACGGATCAGGGCGCCGGTCTTCAGCGCGTGCATTTGTTCGAGTTCCGGCTGGTTCAGCGCCTTGCCGACCGAGCCGAGGTCGATGGCCTGGCCGCCGGCCATGCCGTGGGAGCCGCTGGCCTGGGCCAGCAGCGCCAGCATTTCCAGCTGGCGCGGGGCTTCGGCAATCGCTTGCCGGGCGAGGAGTTCGAAGGCGAGGGTCTGCAGGCTGTCGCCGACCAGCAGCGCGGTGGCTTCGTCGTATTCGACGTGGCAGGTCGGGCGGCCGCGGCGCAGCACGTCGTCGTCCATGCAAGGGAGGTCGTCATGGACCAGCGAATAGGCGTGGATCATCTCGACGGCGCAGGCGACGACATCGAGGTGTTCCGGTGCGGCGCCGCTCAGTTCGCCCGCGGCGAAGGCCAGCAGCGGCCGGACCCGCTTGCCGCCGCCGAGGGTGGCGTAGCGCATCGCGTCGTGCAGCCGGTTCGGGGTGCGGTGGGCGTCGGGGAGGTAGTGCGCCAGGGCTTGTTCGACCCGGCCCTGAACGCCGGCCATCCAGTCGACGAAATTGAGGGTGCTCATGGGGTTTCCCGCTTTCCGGGTTCGAAGTCGCGCAGTTCGCCGTTTTCGAGGATCTGGATGCGCTGTTCGGCGTCGGCCAGCAAGTGCTGGCAGTGTTTGAGCAGGATCACACCCCGGCCGTACATCTCGATGGAAGATTCCAGTTCAAGCTGGCCGTTTTCCATGGTCTGGACAATATTTTCCAGCTCGGCGAGGGCATTTTCGAACTTGAGACCGTCGGCGGAGCCGGCAGAAGAGGCTTGAGTCATTGGCATCGAGCCGTGGGAAACCGGGGAAAATACCTTAACAAAGGGCTTTTGGTCAAATTGCGCACAGGCTACAATTGCAGTCTTTTCATTAACTTAAGCCCGTTGGAGGCGTGGTATGTCCGATCTCGGCAAACTGTCCAGGTTGGTCCCCGCAGTTTCCCAACTGCCGGTGGACTGGTATTTCGACGAGAAAGTTTATGAGCTGGAGAAGAAGCTCATCTTCGATGCCGGCCCGGGCTATGTCGGTCATCAACTGATGGTGCCGGAAGCCAGCGACTACCGCTCGCTGGAATGGCAGGACCACGGCAAGCTGCTGCTCAACGCCGGCAGCGAGGGCTATTGGCAGATGTCCAACGTCTGTCGCCACCGGCAGGCGATCATGTTGCAGGGCAGCGGCAAGCTGCAGGGCAACATCGTCTGTCCGATTCACCGCTGGACCTACGATACCGCCGGCGAACTGATCGGCGCACCGCATTTCCCGCAGAACCCCTGCCTCAACCTGGCCAAGCAGAAGCTGGAAAACTGGCGCGGCCTGTTGTTCAAGGGGCCGCGTTCGGCCAGTTCCGACCTGGCAGGGATGGATCTGGCGCCGGCTTTCGACTTTTCCAGTTACAAGCTGGACAAGGTCGTGATGCACGAGTGCAACTACAACTGGAAGACCTTCATCGAGGTGTATCTCGAGGACTACCACGTCGTGCCCTACCACCCCGGTCTCGGCAATTTTGTCACCTGCGAGGATCTGACCTGGCAGTTCGGCGAGTGGTATTCGGTGCAGAAGGTGGGCATCACCTCGCTGCTGAAGGACGGCTCCTCGGCCTACGCCCGCTGGCAGAAGGCGGTGCGGGAATACTACGGCGACCGGGGCGAGACCCCGCCGCAGGGCGCGATCTGGCTGACCTACTACCCCAACATCATGGTCGAGTGGTACCCCCACGTGCTGGTGGTGTCCACGCTGATTCCCCAGGGCGTGAACAAGACGATCAACGTCGTCGAGTTCTACTACCCCGAGGAAATCGCCGATTTCGAGCGGGAGTTCGTCGAAGCCGAACAGGCGGCCTACATGGAAACCGCCATCGAGGATGACGACATCGGCGAGCGGATGGACCGGGGCCGCAAGGCGCTGCTGGCCGAAGGCCGCAACGAAGTGGGCCCTTACCAGAGCCCGACCGAAGACGGCATGCAGCACTTCCACGAGTTCTATCGCCGGGTGATGCAGTCGGCCATCGAATCCCGCTGAGCGGATTCGCGGTCAGACAGGGCGCCGGCGCAACAACCGGCGCCTTTTTCTTTGCGGCCTTCCCCGGCCGCCCGCTACGAAAGTTGTCATGCAATCCCTGTGGATGATCGCCGCCAGTTTCCTGTTTGCCTGCATGGGGGTGTGCGTCAAGCTGGCGGCCGAATTCCATTCCGCGGTCGAAATCACCTTCTACCGCAGCTTCTTCTCGCTGCTGCTGATGCTGCTCCTGGTGCGGATTCGCCGGGTACCGCTGGCCACGCCCCACTGGCGCTGGCAGATCACCCGCGGTGTCGTCGGCTTCACCGCGCTGTTCTCCTACTTTCAGGCGATCACGCTGCTGCCGCTGGCCACCGCGGTGACGCTGAACTACACCTCGGCGATTTTCCTTGCGCTGTATCTGGTGCTGGCCGGGATGCGCTTTCGCTACGGCCTGCTCGGGGCGCTCCTGCTGGGGCTGGCCGGGGTTGCCCTGCTGCTCAAGCCCAGCTTCCACGCCGAGCAGCTTTACGGTGGTCTGATCGGCCTGGGCTCCGGGGTCATCGCCGGCATGGCCTATTTCAGCGTCCGCCAGCTGGGCAGCCTGGGCGAATCGGAAACCCGGACGGTGTTCTATTTCTCGCTGACCTCGACAGTCTGCGCGTCGATCTGGCTGCTGTTCAGCGAAACCCGGCCGTTCACCCCGCAAAGCGGCCTGCTGCTGCTCGGAGTCGCCTGTTTCGCCACCGTCGCGCAACTGGCGATGACCCGCGCCTACTCCCGCGGCAAAACCCTGATGTCCGCAGCCCTGGCCTACAGCACGGTGATCTTCTCGACGCTGTTCGGCATGCTGTTCTGGGGCGAAACCCTGAACGCCTCCGCCGGCCTCGCCGTCGCGCTGATCATCCTCTCCGGCATCGCCGCCACCCATTTCTCCCGCGCCAGCCCGGTGGAGCAGGATTGATCGGGATAGGGCGGGAAGCTGCGGCACCGTGTGTTCCCCGTCCCTTCCCCCCCCGTCCTGAAGGGCGGTACACTGGGCAAAACCACAGAGGAGAGACACCATGATCGTCATCGATCACCAATCCAGTCGGGTCAATGTCGCGGTATTCGGCGAATTCACGCTGGCGGATTACAAGGAATTCGAGGAAGTCGTCAATTACAAGGTCCGTTTTGAAGGGCCGGTCGATCTGCTGTTCGACCTGAGCCAGATGGCCGGGCTGACGCTGGATGTGGCCTGGGAAGAGGTCAAGTTCTCCCGCGCCCACGCCAACGACTTCAAGCGGGTGGCGGTGGTCACCGATAGCCAGTGGGTCACCTGGAGTGCCTGGTTGTCGCAGACCTTCGTCAATGCCGACGTCGAGGTTTTCGTCGAGATCGACGAAGCCCGCAACTGGCTGGAAGCGGAATGAGCTTCACGACCCTGGTCGATGCGGCGACGCTGGCCGCGCATCGGGGCGATCCCGACTGGCGGATCATCGACGTGCGCCACCAGCTGGCGGATGTCGGCTACGGCGAACGGGTCTACGCCGAGGGGCACCTCCCCGCTGCCTTTTTCCTGCACCTCGACCGGGATCTTTCCGGGCCGCTGACCGGGCGCAACGGCCGGCATCCGCTGCCGGACATCGCCGCGCTGGTTGCCACCTTCGGCCGGCTGGGCATCACCCCGCAGACCCAGGTCGTCGCCTACGACGACGCCGGCGGGATGATGGCAGCGCGGCTGTGGTGGTTGCTGCGCTGGCTGGGGCACGAACGGGTTGCCGTGCTGGACGGCGGTCTGCCCGCCTGGCTGGCCGCGGGGGGCGAACTCAGCCAGACGCTGCCGACCGTGGTCGCGACCGACTTTGCCGCCGCGCCGCGGCCGGAAGTGCTGAGCGCCGACGCGGTCCTGGCGAAGCTGGGGCAGCCGGATTGCCTGCTGGTCGATGCCCGGGCGCCGGATCGCTTTCGCGGTGAAAACGAGACGCTGGACCCCCGGGGCGGCCACATTCCCGGTGCCTGCAACCGTTTTTTCCGCGACAACCTCAAGGCCGACGGCAGCTTCAAGCCGGCGGAACAGCTGCGGGAAGAATGGCTGGCGCTGTTCGCCGGACAAGCGGTGGCGCAGGTCGTCAATTACTGCGGTTCCGGCGTCACCGCCTGCCACAACCTGCTGGCGCAGGCGATTGCCGGGCTGCCCGGTGCGCGGATTTATGCCGGCTCCTGGAGCGAATGGTGCAGCGATCCTGACCGGCCGCTGACCAAATAGGAATTTTTCTCATCTTGGTCAGTGCACAGCGAATCCTTGCGCTAAGCTTGGGTCAGCCCGCTGGATCAAGCGGGCTGATTTTTATCCCCAACTGCATAAAGGACATGCCATGAAGCTGATCTCCCTGCTGGTTGCCGCTGCTTTCGCCTTTGCCGCCAACACCGCCTTCGCCGCCGAAACGAATGGCGTTAGCGGCTCTGACCTCAAGGTGGAAAAGAAGGCCCACAAGCATCACAAACACCCCAAGCACCACAAGGCCAAAAAAGCAGCGAACTGAGCGGCAACCCGCTCCCGGTCTGCTGGGCTTCCCCCTTCAGACTGCCCAAAAGCCCTCAACCCGAGGGCTTTTTTCTTTTCTGCTCCGGCACGGCAGCCCCCGGACGGGCGGCAAGGTTCGCCAGCCCATACCGCTAGCGCCCCTTTCGGCGTCGCATCCGGCGTCCGCGGCGGCGTGATCCCGGCGGCCGGCCCCCATTCGTGGCGATACCTCCTCTGGCAGTGGGGGAATTACACTCTGCCCATCTTGGCTTCGGAGGTGGGTGTGTCCTTGTCCGGTCGCTTGTTGCGTCAGGTCTTGCTGGTCGCCGGCGGCGCCTTTTTGCTGTTTGCCGTGCTGTTTCTCGGGCTGTACCGGGAGCAACTGGCCAGCGAGCGGGCGGCGAGCGCCGAGCAGTTGAACCGCCTGCTGCGGGTGGCGCTGGAAAACGCGATGCTGAAACGGGACGTGCCCGGTCTGCGCGACATCGTCAGCCAGCTGGGCCGCCAGCCCGGCATTGCCGGGGTGATGATCCTGGCGCCGGGGGGCGAAGTCCGCTTTGCGTCCCGTCCTGAACAACTGGGGCAAGCCTTGCCGCAGCTGACCGCCGGCCTGATCCCCGGTGAAACCCGCAGCCAGTTCATCAGCGAGCCCGGCCAGCCGGAAGTGCTGCGCTCGCTGAATCCCGTTCCCAACCAAGCGCCTTGCACCGGCTGCCACGGCCCGCTGGCGCAGCACACTATCAACGGCGTGCTGGTGGTCGATTTCCACGCCGATACGCTGCGGCAGCAGGCCTGGCGGAGCGCCGCGCTGTTCGCCGCCGCCGGCCTGGCGGTGCTGGGGTTGACGCTCGCCAGCCTGTGGTGGAGCCTGCGCCGCCGGGTGATCGACCCGCTGGCCCGGCTTGACCGGGCGGCGCGGGGGCTGGCGGCGGGCGATGGCGCCATGGCGTCGGCGCTGCCAGCGCTGCTGGCACCAACGGCTGCCGCTGCCGAGGCCGACGAAATCTCCCGGCTGGCCGGCAGCTTCCAGCACATGGCCGGGCAGCTGGCGGCGCAACTGCAGCGCAGCCGCGATCAGCAGGCCTTCCTGCAGGATCTGCTCGACGGCCTGCCGGACGGGCTGCGGGTGATCCGGGTGGCTGACTCCCGGATCATCGCGGTTAACGCCGCCTACTGCCGGCAACTGGGGCAAAGCCCGGAAACAGCGGTCGGCCAGCCCTGTCACCGCTCCAGCCACGGCCGCGCCGAGCCCTGCGCCGCAACGCTGGTGGTCTGCCCGCTGCGCGAACTGCAGCAGCCCGGCCAGTCGCTGCAATGCCGGCATCACCATCGCCACGCCGACGGCCGGGAAGTCCCGGTCGAGGTGCATGCCGTGCTGCTGGAACGCCGCGGCGAAGCCGGGCCAGAGCGGCTGCTGGTCGAAACCACCACCGATCTCTCGCAGCGGGTCCGCCATTCCCAGGAGCAGCGCCTGTCGGAACTGGGCCTGCTCGCCGCCGGCATCGCCCACGAAATCCACAACCCGCTGGGTTCGATGCGGCTGGCGGTGGAAGGCCTGCTGCGCAATCTGCGGCAGGGCCAGGCCCAGACGCAGGATGGTCCCCAGCGGCTGGCCAGCTACCTGGAAATGATGAACGCCGAGATCGACCGCTGCACCCGCATCACCCAGCGGCTGTTGCTGCTCTCCCGGCTGCCGGAACAGCAGCC
>JBEBBF010000469.1:0-3107 GCA_041158545.1 Pseudomonadota bacterium
TGACGGCGGTGAGCAACGAATCCCTGACCGGCGTGAACGGGACCAACAAGGTATTCGTTTTGGCGCAGTTCCCGGTGGCCCGGCCCCGCCGGATTTACGACCTACAGGGCAACCAGGTGGGCAGCACCATCAACCCGGTGACGGTGACGTACAACAGCGTGGCACGCTCGGAGTATGACGGGACCAACACCCAGGCGGCGGGCACCTACTACGTGATGAACTACAACCTGGGCGAAATCTATCTGGTTTCCGAGTTGGGCGTGATCGTCACCCCGCCCAACGCGACCCCGTTCACCGTGAGCTACAGCTACACCACCAACGTCGCCAAGTGGGACACGGACCTGGGTTCGCTGACCGTCGGCGCCAAGTACAACGATTTCCTGTATCGCCTCGGGCTGCGCAAGTCGGTGATCGAAGACCAGCGCTACTACATGGCCAATTTCGGCCTGATGTCCGGCACCGCCATGACGCAGGTGGAGCAGGCCAGCGCTTTCGAGGCGAACAGCAAGCGCAGCGGAACCGACCTGATGGCCGACGGCAACCTGGGTCGGGTCAAGGACGTGCCGTTCTTCAAGACCAGCGCGCCGGGGCTGAGCATGGGCGACGTTCGCGTGCTGCTGGGTGAGCGTGCGCAAACCCGGTTGCGGATCGCCAAGCCCTGGAGCATGGGCGAGTTGCAGGACCAGAAGAATGCCAACGGCCGATTCACTGGCAAAAAGGAAGCCTACGGCGATCAGTTCGTGTTCCTGCACACGCCGACGCAACTGAAGGCCGCCACTACCAGCCTGGTGCTCTACAGCGCCACCGGCCGCGTCAACCGCACTGCCCCGTAATCGGGGGCTGTCGTGTATGGCGCCGCGGAACTCCCGTGGCGCCCTTATCCCGTCGAGGAAACCATGGCGACCATTTACAACGACACCCCGAACAACCGCTATATCGGCGGCCGCTGCATTCCACCGGGGGAATTCGGGGAAATCCCGGACGAACTGGCCGGAGACGCCATCGCGGTGGCGGATCAGATCCCCATCGAGCCGGTGAGCATCGCGCAACTTCTGGAAGGTCTGGTTCGTGACATTCAGCCGTTGCTGGGTGCGATGAGCGACGATGAGCTGGCCGAGGTCAAGCGGCTGGAAACCGCCGGCCAGGCCCGCAAGCGCATTCTGGCCGAGGTCGAAGAGATCCAGGCGCAGCGCCTGGCATCCGCCGAGCCTGCCGAAGCCGCCGTGGAATCCGCCCAGGCGGACCAGGCCGCCGACGAAGTTCAGGCCGAGCCTGCGGCTGCATGATGCCGCACAAGGACCCCGCAACGTACACCGTGGTCACCTATCTCTGGGTGTCCGTGCTGTCGGCGTGGGGCGGCGTCGCCAGTTACGTGCGCAAGTTGCGAAGGGGACTGGTCGCCCGGTTCAGCTTTGTGGAATTGCTGGGTGAACTGTTGATTTCCGGGTTCTCCGGGCTGATGACCTTCTTCCTGTGCGAATCCGGCGCCATCGACCCGTTGCTGACGGCGTTCTTCGTGGGCATCAGCGGGCACATGGCGAGCCGCATCGTGTTCATTTTTGAAAGCCGATTCGATGGGTTGGTGAAGCGGGTTCTGGGCGGGGAAATCGAGTGAGCACCTTGACCCTGGCGGGCATCGTCGCGGACCTGAAGGCCTCGCTGCTGGATTCCGGTGACAAGTTCACGGCTGCTGCCGATGCGGACTTCAAGCGTCACGTCGGCGCGGCAGTTTCCGATCTGGCGCGGGTCCGGCCCCGCACCGTGGTGGGTTCGGTCACGCTGACTGCCGACGAATCGTGGTATGCGGCTCCGGCCGATCTGGTCGCCACCAAGTTCAGCCGCTGGGGGGAATGGGCCAAGCGGGATTACAACTACTGGGATGCGTTGTATCCCAAGTGCCTGCCGAAGCTGGCGGCGCGGGAACGAAACGGCGCCACCATGCTGGAACTGTCGCCGGCGCCGACGGCGCAGCAGATCGCGGCCTATGGCAGCGCTTACGAGTATTTCTACCTGGGATCACACAGCCTGACGGATGTCGCCAGCACCGTGGCCGATGCCGATCGCGGTTTGTTGTTGCTGCGGGCGCAGGCCGAGGCCATGAAGGAATTGGCGCACCGGGGAGTCGGCAAGCCGGTCGCATTGCGGGACGGCATGTCGATCACGCCCCGCAACGGAACCCCGGCTGGACTGTTCGATCAGCTCATGCGCGAATTCGAAAAGCAGGCCGGGGCATGACTTCGGTCACCGTCACCAGCAACGCCGACGGGATTCGGATCCGCATCGCGGCGGCCGGTGACGACCTGGGCCGGGAGATCGACAGCGCCATGGGCCGGGCCGCGCAGGAAGTGGCTCGGGAAGGCAAGCGGCTGGCCCCCAAGGCATTCAGCACCCTGACCAATGCCATCATCGCATCGCGCATCGGGCCGGGCAGCTGGATGGCGCGGGCCGGAACCCAATACGCCCGCTATGTGGAAGAAGGGACGCGCCGGGGCGGCTGGCCACCGCGGCAGACCCTGACCGACTGGGTACGGGTCAAGCGCATCGTGCCGCACACGCCGGGGATGTCCGACGAGCGCCTGGTGGCGGTGATCCGCCGGTCGATCGCCGCCAAGGGAACCCCGGCCCAGCCGTTCATGGCGCCGGCGCTGGAAGGCAGGGTCGACCGAATCCGCCAGCTGATCGAGGACGCCGTTACCGCGGCCCTCGGGAGGCTGACATGAGCACCGCATCCCTGGTGGCGCTGAAGTCGCGAATCCAGACGCTGGCCCCGGGCCGCGTGGTGACCCGCAGTTATGCGGATTTCGCCGATCGGAGCCCGGCCGACCTTGCCGTCGGGGTATTCACCATCCTGAGCCTGGGCGAAACCAGCTACCCCGACGAAATCTACGAGCCGGGCAGGTTCGGGGTCCGGTCGATCCGGGTGGTCGGGCAAATCCTGCTGGCAGAGGACTGCACCGGAGAGGACATCGAGGCCGCCGAGGAATCCATGATGGATGACATCCGGGTAACCGTGCAGGACCCGCTGCCGGCCGATCTGTTCGGTTTGGCGCTGGTGTCCTGGCAGCAATCCGGGCAGCTGGACAAACCCTACGGTTGGGTGGCGGCCA
>JBEBBF010000470.1:0-2536 GCA_041158545.1 Pseudomonadota bacterium
GGCCAGACGCTGGCGCAGTTCGCGCAGGCGGGCGTCGATCACCGAGAGTTCGTAGAAATTGGCGTCGCCGCTGCGCTGGGCGAATTGCAGCTGCTCGATGGCCGCGCCGGTTTCGCCGCGCAGGCTGTACAACTCGGCCAGCATGCTGTGCTGCGCCGCCCGCCGGCCCTGGTCGGCGTAGGCGCGGGCCAGCTGGCTACGCAGACGCTGGTCCTGCGGGTACAAGGGCAGCTGGTTTTCAAGGAAGCGTTGCGCCGTTTCCGCCTGCTGGTGTTCGAGCAGGTTGTCGGCGTAGCTGTAGCGCAGCGCGGCGCTGAAGGGGTAGCGGTTCAGCGCGTCGCGCAACAGCCCCAGCCCGGCCTGGACGTCGCCCAGCTCGATCCGGGTCTGCCCCGCCAGCCGGTCCAGCATCGGCGAAATGACCTTCTTCTGCCGCGCCAGATTCAGCTGGGTTTCGGCGCCGCTCCAGTCCTTCTTGCGCGCCAGCGCCACCGCCAGGCCGTAATGGGCCGGGCCGGCCGCCAGGAATTTGCCATCGCTGACCACCAGACCGAGATCCTGCACCGCCTCCAGCGGCGTGCCGTTCATCGCCCGCAGTTTGGCGCGGACCAGCTGGAATTCCAGCGAATCCGGCACCTGCCGGTAGCGCTCGTCGGTTTCCCGGTTCTGCATGTCGGAAATCCGCTCCAGCGTGATCGGGTGGCTGCGCAGATAAACCGGGGCGTTGTTTTCGTAGACGCGGGTTGCACGCTGCAGGCGCTGGAAGAAACCGGACATGCCGCGCACATCCATCCCGGCCCGCTTCATCGTCTCGAAGCCAAACCGGTCCGCCTCCCGCTCGTAATCCCGGCTGAAAGACAGCTGGCTCTGGATCGAGCCGGCGGAAGCCGAAGCAATCGCCGCCGTCGCCACATTGGCGTTGGAACGGGCCGCCAGCAGCCCTACCGCCATCGCCAGCATGCTCGCCATCGACACCCGCTTCTCCTGCGTCACCTGCCGCGCCAGATGGCGCTGGGTAACGTGGGAAATTTCGTGGGAAAGCACCCCGGCCAGTTCCGACTCGTTCTGGGCGTTCAGCAGCAACCCGGTATTGACGCCGATATAGCCGCCGAACATCGCGAAGGCGTTGATGCTGTTGTCGCTGATCGCAAAAAACGTGAAGCCGTAGCCGGGATCATTGCTCGCCGCCACCAGCTTGCCGCCGATCTGGTTGAGATACGCCTCGACCTCGGGATCATCGAGATAGCTCGGCTCCTTCAGCCGAATCTCGTTCATGATCTGCTGCCCCAGCCGCTTTTCCATCAAGGGCGAAAGTTCGCTGCGGGAATCGTCGCCCAGGTCGGGCAACTCGTCGGCCCGCAGTGCCAGGACCGGCGTCAGGGCCAGCCAGCCAGCCAGCAATCCAGCCCCCAGCCGCCGGGAAGGCCGGGCAAAAAACACGGACAGGGCACGGGAGATTTCAGGCACGGCGGGGACTCGGGCGGGCAACAGCAGGGCCGCTATGATAGCCTAGCCGCCCCCCGGCACCCGCCGGCAATTCGTAAGTGAAAGTAAGACGCCCATGTCCGAACTGACCCATTTCGACACCGCCGGCCAGGCCCACATGGTCGATGTCGGCGCCAAGGCCGAAACCCCCCGCCTCGCCCGCGCCGGCGGCCACATCCGGATGCAACCCGCCACCTTCGCGCTGATCGCCAGCGGCAACGCCAAAAAGGGCGACGTCCTCGGCATCGCCCGCATCGCCGCCATCCAGGCGGCCAAACGCACCGCCGACCTCATCCCCCTCTGCCACCCCATCGCCCTGAACCGGGTCGCCGTCGAATTCGCGCTCGACCCGGACAGCAGCCGGGTCGCCATCGCAGTCACCTGCGAATGCCACGGCCGCACCGGCGTCGAAATGGAAGCCCTCACCGCCGCCAGCGTCGGCCTGCTCACCATCTACGACATGTGCAAAGCCGTGGACCGCGGCATGGTCATCAGTGAAATCGGGTTACGGGAAAAGCAGGGCGGGAAGTCGGGGCGGTGGCTGGCGGAGTAGCCTTCATGGCCCTGCTTCCGTCTCTTGCCACAAACGGGGCCAGGCTGTGGTCCAGCAGCAGTGGTGGTCGAACTCCGGTTCGAGTTTGAGATGTAACCGGGGATTGGCTGGGCTGCGAGCGGCAAAGGATGCGGCGATGGCAGGGGGAATCACCCGGTCCCGGCCGCCACTGAAGTGCCACTGCGGGATTCCGGCCAGGGCCGGAGCCAAGTCGGCGGGGTTGAGCGAGCCGCTGAGCGGGGTCAGCCGATGTTCGCGGGTCCAAAGCGGGTGGTCCAGGTTGCCAGCGAGGGTGATGAGGCGGGCAACATCCTGCCGCTGTGCTGCGGCAAGTGCAGCGACCGCGCCGCCGCCGGAGTAACCAACCAGCACCAGTTCCTTCGCGGCGAAATGCCCACGCAGCGCGTCGAGTGCGCCGCTGGTGGCTGCGACCACCAACGGCTCGAAGCGATCCGAAGTCCAGTACCGCCGGCTGCAGGCCGGGTCCTCACGTCCTTG
>JBEBBF010000471.1:0-7592 GCA_041158545.1 Pseudomonadota bacterium
TTCGACCCTCGGCTACAGATCGCCTGTTCAGTTCCTGGAGAACTGGATCAGAGCGCAGCATCCGGAAAAACGGGTAGCATGAAACTCACCCTTTGGCAGACGAAAAACCGAGGGAACCTCAAACACAACTTCGGTTTCCTTTCGCGTCTAAGAAAGATGCCTCTCGGGGGTCCCGGCCCTGCAACTGCAGGATACTACGCTTGGCATCCAAGACCTTGGAGTTGAAGGGCCGAGTTGACCGATTGCACACGTAGGCTGTTAGGCAGATTTGAGAGGTCTGCGGCCATTCAAATGGCTGGACTTACAATCGGGCGAACGCCCGCTACTGGCCGGTTGCTACCCGATTGTTTCTGGTCACTACGCCGATATTCGGTGGTCAGGTGCGATGAGATTGGGTGGTCAACTCATTCGAGATTTCGCACCAGCCGCAGGACGCGGCGGCCTTACTTCCCGCTCAGCACGATCAGCGTATTGCTCTCGCCCATTTCCAGCCGCTGCAGGTGCGTCGCCACCAGGCCGTCGCCGGGGCGGGACAGGGCGAGGGCGCGGAAGGCGGCGAGGGCTTCGGGTTTGTGTTCGGCCAGGAGCTGGTAGGCCGCTTCGTAGGCGCTGTCCCGGTCCGGCGGGTCGCCCTGGGTCAGGGGTTCGAAGACCTGGAGCGGCTTGCTTTTTCCCTTCAGGATCAACTGGCCGATCGGGCGGACCACGGCACGGGTGCAGCCGGCGACGGTGGCTTCCGAGACGCAGATCCAGGTGCCGAGGTGGCGGTTGGCGCTTTCCAGCCGGGAGGCGGTGTTCACCGGGTCGCCCAGCGCCCGGTAGTCGAACATGGTGTTGCCGCCGAAGTTGCCGACGATGACTTCGCCGGTATGAACGCCGATCCGGGTGCGGCCGAAGCGACCGCCGCGGGCCTGGACATCGGCGGCGTAGCGGCTGGCCCAGGCCTGCATTTCCAGCGCGCAGTCGTAGGCCCGCTGGCAGTGGTCCGGCTGTTCGATGGGGGCCGAGAACATGATCACCACCGCGTCGCCGACGATGCGGTCCAGCGTGCCTTCATGGCGGAAGGCAATCGCGATCATTTCGTCCAGGTAGGCGTTGAGCAGGCTGACCGCCTCGGCCGGGTCGATCCGCTCCATCAGCGAGGTGAAGCCGACAAGGTCGGTGAAGATGAAGCTGCAGGTCTGGCGCTTGCCGCCCAGCTCCAGCTGCGCCGGGTGCAGCAGCAGGTAATTGACCAGATTCGGCGAGACATAACGGGAAAATGCCGCCTTGACCCAGCGCTGCCGCCGTTCGGAAAAGAGGTGATGCACGCCGCTGGAAAAGACGAAGGTCGCCAGCAGCACCAGCCCCGGCGTCAGCGGGTCGAGCAGCCAGCCGGCGTAAACGAAGGCGCCCCAGGCGGCGCCCAGCGTGCCCAGCAGCATCAGCAGCGCGATCACCGCCGAGGTGATGGCGCCGGTGTAGAGCGCGAGGAAGCCGATCACCAGGCCGCCAACCAGAATCTCCAGGGTTTCAATCGCCCCGGCCCAGGCCGGGCGGGCGAGGTAATCCCCGGAGAGAATCTGCTCCAGCGCCTGGGCATGGACTTCGACCCCTGGAATCACCTGCCCCAGCGGCGAGAAACGCAGGTCCATCAGCCCCTTGGCCGAGGTGCCGACCAGCACCAGGCTGCCTTCCAGCTCCGCCGCCGGAATCTCCCCGGCCAGCACCTTCCACGCCGGCAGGTAACGCTGCGGCCGAGGCCCGGTGTAATGCAGCCAGACCTCGCCGCGCTGGGTGGTCGGAATCGTCAGTTCGCCGATCCGGACTTCCTGCAGGCCGGTGGCCCGCTCGGCGTCGCCCTTCAGGATCACGTTCTGCGCCCCCTGGCCGACCCGCAACAACTCGGTGCTGAGCGAGGGCACCGGCCGCTCGTTGAGGCCCAGCACCAGCGGCACCCGGCGGACCACCCCGTCGGCGTCGGGGACGAAGGTCATCGCGCCATTGCCGGCGGCGGCGGCTTCCAGCACCGGCAGCGCGCCAATCGCGTGGTGGAAGGGATAAAGATAGGACTCGGGCAACTGCCCGCCGGCGATGAAGCGGGCGTGCAGCTGCGGTGGCCGGCTCTCGCCGTCGGGCTGGGCGCCGTCCAGCGCGAAACTCAGCACGGTGCCCCCCGGCGCCAGCGCCGCCGCCAGCGCCTGGTCGTGGTCCGGCAACTTGCGCAGCGCCGCCTTCAGCGGCTCGGTCAGCGCCCAGTTTTCCAGCATGATCGCCGGCGTGGTCCGGTCCGGTTCGGCGAACACCACGTCGAAGCCCACCGCCGCGGTGCCCGCCGCCCGCAGCCGCTGCACCAGCTCCGCCAGCCGGGTCCGCGGCCAGGGCCATTGCCCCAGGCGCTGCAGGCTTTCCTCGTCGATATCGACGATCCGCACCGGCACATCCTCGTAAATACGGGGATGCCAGCGCTGGTACTGGTCGAACACCGCGTTGCGCAGCACGCCCAGCGACAGGGGCTCCCACAGATAGAGCATCAGGCCGGCTGCAACGCTGAACAGCGGCAGCAACAGCGACAGACCGGGTTTGAGTCGGGTGGACATGGCACACGGCAACGGGGGAAACGAGGCGGCAAGCTTAGCGCATAAGCCCGGTCACCATGGCATCGGCCGGGTTTTTCCCCGGCGGGACTGGACGATCCGGCTGGTAAACTAGCGCCTCCCCCTTACGCCCAGGCCACCATGTCCGCCCGTATCCTCCTCGTCGAAGACGACGAACGCCTCGCCGAACTCACCGCCGAGTACCTGCGCAAGAACGAATTCACCGTCGGCATCGAAGGCCGCGGCGACACCGCCGTCCCCCGCATCCTGGCCGAACAGCCGGATCTGATCGTGCTCGACATCATGCTGCCCGGCCAGGACGGTTTCGAAGTCTGCCGCGCCATCCGCCCCGGCTACCGCGGCGTGGTGCTGATGCTGACCGCCCGCGACGAGGATTTCGACCAGATTCTCGGCCTGGAGCTGGGCGCCGACGACTACATCGCCAAGCCGGTGCAGCCGCGGCTGCTGCTGGCGCGGATCAAGGCCCTGCTCCGCCGCAGCGCGCCGACCGCCCCCGGCGACGGCAGCGACGATTCCTGCGTCTTCGGCCAGTTCCGGATCAGCCTGGCGACCCGCAACGCCACGCTGGGCGGGGAAGCCATCGACCTCACGACCGCCGAATTCGACCTGCTATGGCTGCTCGCCAGCCACGCCGGCAGCGTGCTGTCCCGGGACGACCTGCTGCAGAACCTGCGCGGCATCGGCTTCGACGGCCTGGACCGCTCCATCGACGCCCGCATTTCCCGGCTGCGCAAGAAGATCGGTGACGATCCGGAAAATCCGACCCGGATCAAGACCGTCCGCGGCAAGGGCTACCTGTTCAGCCGCCATGACTGGGACTGAGCACCCGCTGGCCCGGATCGGGCGCATGGGCCGCGGCCTGCCGCGCTGGCGCGCCGGCCGCTACAGCCTTTCCCGGCTGTTCCTCAATTTCTATCTGCTGGCGATGGGCTCCTTCGTCGCCATCGCCTTTTTCGCCGACCTGGTCATCTCCACCGCCGCCAAGGGCGTCACCGACGACTACGCCCGCCGTTTCATGCGCGGCACCATCGTGATGATCGAGGAGGACCTGTTCCGCTACCCGCGCTACCTGTGGCCGCAGCGCATCCGGGTGCTCGACGCCAAGTTCTCCTACAAGCTGGGCATCGCCGAACGGGACAGCCTGGCGCTGCCGCTGAAGCAGACCCAGAAGCTCGACGCCGGCGACATCGCCATCGACCACGAAGGCGAGATGATGTACCACGGCCTCAAGGGCACCAGCCTGGTCGTGGTGCTCGGCCCGTTGTCGCCGGACCGCAACCCGGAACTGGAGCAGCGCGGCATCCCGATCGAACTGCGCATCCGGCTGCTGACCTGGAGCCTGATCGGCCTCTGCTTCGCCATCGCCCTGTGGTTCTGGGTCCGCCCGATCTGGCGCGACCTCGAAGCCATCCGCCAGACCGCCCGTGCCCTCGGCGAAGGCGACTTCCAGGCCCGCTCCCCCGCCGCCAACACCACGCTGTTCGCCCCGCTGGCCGACACGCTGAACGGCATGGCCGAACGGGTGCAACACCTGATCGCGACCCACAAGGAACTCTCCAGCTCGATTTCCCACGAGCTGCGCACCCCCATCGCCCGGATGCGTTTCGCGCTGGAAATGCTGGCGGAAACCGACGAAGCCGAAGAACGGGAACGGCTGCGGGGCATGATGAACAGCGACCTCGACGAACTCGACAACCTGATCGACACCAGCCTGACCTACGCCCGCTTCGAGCGGGAAGCGCCGACGCTGCAGCTGAGCCGCATCCCGCTGCAGAAGTGGCTGGAAGAACAGGTCGAATCCCTGCGCATCCTCGGCCGCAAGCTCGCCATCCGCACCGACTTCAGCGCCCTGCCCCCCGACCTGGAAGTCGATCTCGACCGCAAGGCGATGCCCTACGCGATCAAGAACCTGCTGCGCAACGCGATCAAGTACGCCCAGAGCCAGATCCTCGTCAGCGCCAGCCAGCAGGGGGGCCGGGTGTTCATCCACGTGGACGACGACGGCATCGGCATTCCGGAAGAAGAACGGGAACGGGTCTTCACCGCCTTCACCCGCCTCGACCGCTCCCGCGACCGCAGCACCGGCGGCTACGGCCTCGGCCTCGCCATCACCCGCCGCGTCCTCGAACTCCACAACGGCAGCGCCAGCGTCCAGGCCTCCCCCCTAGGCGGCGCCCGCTTCAGCCTCTGCTGGCCCGAGCGGGGGTAAGCCGCCGCCCTCAGCCCCCGACCTTGCCCACCCCGGCGATGACCCGCAGCTGGGCCAGGGTCTGGCGGAGGGCATTGCCGATGTCCTGGATTTCCGGGAGGCGCTGGCGGGCGGCGATGGGGTCGATGGCGTGGAGCTTGACCAGTTCCTGGCCGGTGTCGTGCAGGCGGTCGTGGAGTTCGACCAGGCTGCGGTAGATCGGCTGGCGACCGTAGCGGACGCCGAATTCGCCGGAAAGCCAGACGCCGAAGCGGCAGCGGCTGGACAGCATTTCCGGCAGGGTCTGGGCGTCGGCGTCGCTGCAGAGGGCGGTTTCGAGCTGGTTGATCCAGCGGCTGAGGTCGAGCTCGACGCTGAGCAGCGACACCGCCGCGCTGGGCCAGCGCGGGATGTCCTTCCAGCTGGCCGGCGCCCGCCAGCTTTCCAGCCATTGCGGCAGGGCTTCCGCCGGCATCGGCAGCGCGATGCCGTAGCCCTGCCCGTATTCGCAGCCCAGGCGCAGCAGCAGTTCGCCGTGCGCCTCGGATTCGACCCCTTCGGCGATGACGCGGCGGCGGAAGGCGTGGCCGAGGCCGACGACGCCGTCGACGATGGCCAGATCGTCCGGGTCTTCCAGCATGTCGTGGACGAAGCTGCGGTCGATCTTCAGGGTCTGCATCGGCAACTGCTTGAGGTAAGACAGGGAGGAATAGCCGGTGCCGAAGTCATCGACGGCGAACTGGACGCCGAGGCCGCGGCATTCCTGGATCAGGCCGGCCACCCGGCGCAGATCCTGCAGCGCGGTGGTTTCGACGATTTCCAGTTCCAAGAGATGCGGATCGACGGCCGGGAAGTGGGACAGCGCGCGGCGCAGATCGTCGACAAAACTGGTTTTCTGCAGGTGTTCGGCGGCGAGGTTGATGCTGACCGACAGCGGCGCGCCGCTTTCCGCCCACTGCTGCATCTGACGCAGGGCGCTGCGCAGCACCCATTCGCCCAGTTCGACCTGTAGCCCGGCTTCTTCGACCAGATGCAGGAATTCCGCCGGCAGGCGCAGGGCTTCCCCCGGCGGCTGCCAGCGCACCAGGGCTTCGACGCCCATCACCTGGCCACGGCGCATGTCCACCTTGGGCTGGAAGTACAGGCAGAACTCGTGCTGACGAATCGCCCGGCGCATCGCCTCGCTGTTTTCCAGCCGGGCGGAGTGCAGCCGGTCGAATTCCGGATCGAACAGCATGTAGCGGTTGCGCCCGGCCTGCTTGGCCGAGTACATCGCCTGATCGGCGTGGCGCAGCAGCGTATCCGGATCGGCGCTGTCGCGGGGATAAAGGGTGATGCCGATGCTGGCGGCGAGGCTGACGCCGCCGTGCTGCGGCAGGAAAGGCAGGCGCAGCACGTCCTGAATCCGCTGCAGCGCGATTTCCCAATCCTCTTCCCGCTTGATGCTGCCCAGCAGCAGCACGAACTCGTCGCCCCCCAGCCGGCTGACCGTGTCGTCGGCGCGCACGGCCTGGAGCAGCCGGCGGCCGGTTTCCACCAGCAGGGCGTCGCCGATCGCGTGCCCCCACTGGTCATTCACCGGCTTGAAGCCATCCAGATCGAGGTAGCACACCGCCAGTTGCTCCCGGTGGCGGTCGGCATGGGCCAGGGCCAGCCGCAGGCGGTCGGCCAGCAGCAGCCGGTTGGGCAAGCCGGTCAGCGCGTCGTAATAGGCCATCCGCTCCAGCCGGGCGTGGCTTTCCTTCAGCTGGGTGACGTCGGAAAACAGGCCGATGTAGTGGGTCACGGCGCCATCGCCGTCGCGCACCGCGGACAGGCTGGTCGCCTGGGGGTAAAGGCTGCCGTCCTTGCGCCGGTTCCAGATTTCGCCGCGCCAGATGCCGGTGCTGGCCAGGGTTTGCCACAGGCTCTGGAAAAAGGCCGCGTCGTGCCGGCCGGACGACAGCATCCGCGGATTCTGGCCGATCACCTCGTCGTGGGCGTAGCCGGTGATTTCACTGAATGTGGCGTTGACCTCGGTGATCCGGCCGTCGGTATCGGTCACGATGATGCCTTCCAGCGCATGGTCGAACACCGCGACGGCCTGACGATGCCGGACTTCACTGTCGCGCAGCGCCCGGTTGCTGCGGCGCATGGCGCGCAGCACCAGCGACAAGCCGATGACCAGCACCAGCCCGAGCAGGCTCAGCGCCGGGCTGTAGCGGGTCAGCATTTCCTGGAAGCCGGGGCGCAGACCGGCATAAGGGCCGAGGTGGGCTTCCCGGAAGAGTTCGTGGATCGCCTGGTAGTTTTGCGGCAGCGTCCAGCCGTAGATGCCCGCCGCCCGCGCCGCCGGATGCTCCGGTTGCAGTTCCAGCAGCGCCGCCAGCACCCCGCGCACCAGGGATTCCGGCAGCCAGCCCACCCGCGCCAGCGGCCATTCGGGATAGAGGCGGGTGCTGTGCAGATAGGGATAACCCGGCGTCTGGCGGCTGTCGAGCAGCCGGATCTGATCCAGCCGCAGCCGCCCCTGCGCC
The DNA here is from genome assembly GCA_041158545.1 of Pseudomonadota bacterium. Taxonomy (GTDB): domain Bacteria; phylum Pseudomonadota; class Gammaproteobacteria; order Burkholderiales; family Rhodocyclaceae; genus JBEBBF01. Next base: position 7,302 of record JBEBBF010000471.1, read on the forward strand.
GCCAGGGATTCCAGCAGGTCGGCGCGGATGAAGCCGGCGTCGGCGCGCCCGGCCAGCACCCCTTCGACCACCGCTTCATGGTTGCCGATTTCCTCGATGCCGGCGGTGTCCTGCTCCAGTTCCAGCCCCTGTTGCAGGGCTTCGCGGACGTGCATCTGCCAGCCGCCCAGGCTGGAGCGGTCGGGGATCAGCAGGTGTTTGCCGGCCAGATCGGCGTAACGCTGCAACTCGGTGCGCTCGGCACGGGTGAAGGCAACGCCGCCGAAATGATCCAGCGGCCCATGCGGCCCG
>JBEBBF010000472.1:0-2514 GCA_041158545.1 Pseudomonadota bacterium
CATACTTTGCCCCCATCTGCACGCAGGGAAGACCGTTTTACTGCAAGGTTTTTCCTACAAAAACCACAAATACAATTAAAATAAAAAATTCGACAATTTCGCCAGAGGTCTGAACGATGAGCCACTTCAGTCTGCGCAGCAAATTCATGGTGATGACCGGGCTGATGGTCCTGGCGTTGGTGATCCTGTTTGCTGCGGTGCTGGATAACCAGCACAGCCTGTTGATCCAGTCGCGACAGGACAAGGTGCGGAATCTGGTGGAAGTGGCGCTGAAGGTCGTGGCGCACCAGGAGGCGGAGGTCCGGGCTGGACGGCTGGAGGAAGCCCAGGCCAAGCAGAACGCGCTGGAAGCCCTGCGGGCGCTGCGCTACGACGGCAACGAATATTTCTGGGTCAATGACCTGGCGTCGCGGGTGTTGATGCACCCGATCAAGCCGGAGCTGGAAGGCAAGGATTTGTCCGGGCTGAAAGACCCGAACGGCAAGCTGCTCTTCACCGAGTTCGTCCGGACGGTCAAGGCGCAGGGCAGCGGTTTTGTCGATTACTACTGGCCCAAGCCCGGCTCCGAGGCGCCGGTGGCGAAGATTTCCTTTGTTCAGGGCTTTGCCCCCTGGGGCTGGGTCGTCGGATCCGGGATTTATGTGGATGACGTCAATGCGATTTTCCGCAGTACGGCGTTGAGCATGGCGATCTGGGGCCTGCTGGTCGTCGCGCTGCTGGCGCTGCCGCTGGCCTGGTTTGCCCGCAACTTGCTGCAGGGCCTGGGCGGCGAACCGCGTTACGCCCGGGAAATCAGCCAGCGGATCAGCGCCGGCGACCTGACCCAGGAGGTGCTGAACCAGGGGGGCAATCCAGAAAGCCTGCTGGCCGGGATGCAGCAGATGCAGCAGACCCTGCGTCAGATGATCGCCGACATCGAGGTCAACGCCCTGCAGCTGACCCAGTCCGCCGATGCGCTGATGCACGGCGCCGAGCAAGTCGCGGAACGCTCCCGGCTGCAGAGCGAGTCGGCGGCGTCGATGGCGGCGACGGTCGAGGAAATGGCGGTCAGCATCGATCAGGTGAAGGACAACGCCCGCGAGGCCAGCGACATTTCCGGCCAGGCCGGGCAGCTGGCCCGAGCCGGCTCCGGGATCATCCACAACGCCGCCGGAGAAATGCGGCGCATCGCCGAGGCGGTGCATGGTTCTTCAGCGATCATCGAACAGCTGGGGCAGCAATCCGACCGGATCACCTCCATCGTCAACACCATCCGGGAAATCGCCGACCAGACCAATCTGCTGGCGCTCAACGCCGCGATTGAAGCCGCCCGTGCCGGCGAACAGGGCCGCGGCTTTGCGGTGGTCGCCGACGAAGTCCGCAAGCTGGCGGAACGCACCAGCCTCTCGACCACCGAAATTGGCGGCATGGTCAGCCTGATCCAGAGCGGCACCCGGGAAGCAGTCACCAGCATGGAAGCCGCGGTCAGTCAGGTGCAGCGGGGAACCGCCCTTGCCGACGAAGCCGGCGACTCGATCATCCGGATCGAGGAAGGCGCCGGCCGGGTCAGCCGGGTGGTGGATGACATCAGAAGCGCCATCCGCGAACAGAGCCAGGCCAGCTCGCAGATCGCCCGCGGCATCGAGCAGATTGCGCAAATCTCCGAGGAAAGCGCCAATGGCGTCGCCCAGACGGCAACCGCCTCACGCCAGCTGTTGCGGCTGGCGCAGGAACTCAATCAGATGGTCAACCGCTTCAAGACCCACTGAGTTCGCCCCAGCGAGCGCGGGCGGCGTCATCGCTTTCCCGTGCATCGACCCAGCGCCCGCCGTCCGCCGTCGCTTCCTTCTTCCAGAACGGCGCCTCGGTCTTCAGGTAGTCGATGATGAATTCGCAGGCGGCAAACGCCTCGCCGCGGTGGGCGCTGCTGACGGCAACCAGCACGATCTGCTCGCCCAGCGCCAGCGGCCCGACCCGGTGGATCACTTCCACCGCGTAAAGATTCCAGCGCTGTTGCGCCGCGGCGATGATCGCCTCCAGCGCCTTTTCGGTCATCCCCGGATAGTGCTCCAGCGTCATGCCGCTGACCGCCGCCCCAGCGTTCATCTCCCGCACCGTCCCGACGAAACTGACGATGGCGCCGACCCGCAGGTCACCGGCACGCAAGGTCGCCAGCTCCTGGCCCACATCGAAATCCTGCTGCTGCACCCGGACGCCCATCTCAGCCTCCGGTCACCGGCGGGAAAAACGCGACCTCGCAGCCCTCGCAGAGCGGCGTTGCCGGCCGGGCCATCTCCTGATCGACCGCACAGCGCAGATTCCGCGCCGTAGCCAGCGCCGTCCGCCCCTGGGCCAGCAGATGCTCACGCAGCGCCGCGACGGTATTCACCGCCGCCGGCAGCTCCAGCTCTTCCCCGGCCAGCCCCAGCGCCTCGCGCAGGCTGGCGAAATACAAGACCTTGACCCGCATGTCGGCTCCTATTGCAGTTCGCTGAAGGGAATGAATTCGACGCTGTCGCCGGCGGCAATCGGCGT